>JAYVQJ010001150.1:0-3597 GCA_043777235.1 Planctomycetia bacterium | reverse complement strand
GGCTAATTTGTGCGAGCCGTATTAGACCGGGGGAATGTAGCGATTCACCAACTCGGCATAGTCCTCGCGGACGGGGCTGAAGACGTCGAGCACCAGGCATGGGCCGCCGACGGCGACGGCTCGATGCTTGACGTTGGGGGGGATCAGGAACATCGCTCCGGGTTCGCACAGCCGAGTCTCGTCGCCGATCGTCAGTTTGAGCGTGCCGCGGATCAACATGCCTCCTTGCTCGTGCGGGTGCGAGTGCAACGGGACTTCGGCTCCTTCGTCCATCTCCAGGTACGACAGCATCAGGTTCTCGCCGAACGGAGTCCGCATCCGGCAACCAGGGACCGGTTCGATCGGCTGATAATCAGAGATGTTGATGAAACCCATGCTCGTCTCCCAAGTAGACCGGTCACTCCGTGACCGGAGAATTCGAGTCACGGAGTGACTCGTCTACGATTAACGCTGAATGCGGGCTGATCCGCCCTTCGCAAACGCTTCGACTTGATCGACGGTCGCCATTGTGGTGTCGCCGGGGAACGTGGTGAGCAGCGCGCCGTGTGCCCAGCCGAGTCGGATCGCTTCTTCGGGCGAGCGGCCTTTGAGTAAGGCGTAAATGAACCCGGCCGCGAAGCCGTCGCCGCCGCCGACTCGATCGTAGACGCCGAGTTCGCAGGTCGGAGCTTGATACGTCTTGCCTTCGATCCAGCAGACGGCGCTCCAGTCGTGGCGGTTGGTCGTGTGGACTTCGCGCAGCGTTGTGGCCACGACTTTGATGTTCGGCAATTGTTTGACGACGTCGTCCATCATGCCGAAGAACGCGGCGGGGTCGAGCTTCGTTTTGGACTCGACATCTTGTCCTTTCAGGCCGAGTCCCTTCTGCAAGTCCTCTTCGTTGCCGACGAGCACGTCGACGTTCGCGCAGATTTTTCGCAGCGTCGCCTGAGCCGTCTCCAAGCCGCCGGAGATTTGCCACAGCTTCGCTCGGAAGTTGAGGTCGAACGACACGACCGCTCCGGCTGCTTTCGCGGCTTGCATCGCTTCGATGATCAGATCGGGTGTCGTGGACGACAGGGCCGAGAAGATGCCGCCGCTGTGAAACCAACGGACGCCGCCGGCCATGATCGACTTCCAATCAAAGTCCCCCTTCTTCAATCGAGCTGCCGCTTCGTTGCTGCGGTTGTAGAAGACGACCGGTGCGCGGACTCCCAAGCCTTGATCGCTGAAGACGGTGGCCATGTTCGGGCCGGTCACGCCATCGTGCTCGAAGTGCTTGTAGAACGGCTTCACACCCATCGCGCGGACTCGTTCAGCGATCAAGTGGCCGACTGGGTAATCAACCATCGCACTCGCGACGCCGGTGTTCAGCCGGAAACAGTCGGAGAGATTCGCCGAAACGTTGAACTCACCACCGCTGACGTGAATGTCGCACTTCGTCGCCTTGCGGAACGGGATGATGCCGGTGTCGAGCCGATGCACGAGAGCACCCAACGAGAGAAAATCCAATGCACCGGTGGGAGAGATGTTGAGCATGTTGTCTTTCTTGTGTTACGAAGTAACCCGAAGCGTCAGCGAGGGCGAGCGTTTCGGGGATCGTTGAATTGGAAGCCTCTTGAGCATTCGCCCTCGCTGACGCTTCGGGTTAGTTTCACAGTCCGACGACCTCGAAGCCTTTGCGGTAGTCCTTGGTCACGAACGCATCCGCCTTCGACGAGTTGCGAGCCTTGAGCGCGGCGGCATCCCAATCGAGTTTTGCTCCGGCACGAAACGCGACGATGCCCAGCAGCACTGTTTCGGTCAACGCTCCGGAGTAATCGAAGTTGCAGGTGGTCGGCGAACCGGTCTTGCAGGCTTGCACCCATTCGCGCCAGTGACCGATCGACGCCGAGATCGACTTCTCCGGCGCTTTGAAGTCGACGAACTTGTCCTGCGGCAGCAGCACATAACGGCCGTAATCGGCGGCGAGCATTCCCTTGTCACCGACGAACAGCACGCCGAGTCCCCAATTGCTGAGTGGCTGGCCGCTGGGGTCTTTCGTGTTCTTGACGAGGTCGTGATGCGCTCCGCCGTCGGACCAATGAAACTTCACAGCCGGCATGTCGCCGCGAGCGGGAAAGTCGAAGTCGCACTTCGTCCAGGCGGGTGCTCCGTCGGGATGCAACTCCGGACCTTCGCACGCGGCGGAGATCGGGTATCGCAGATTGAGCGCCCAGAACGGCAGGTCCATGACATGACACGCCATGTCTCCGAACGTGCCGGAGCCGTATTCCCAGAAACGCCGCCAGTTCGCGGGATGAATGCCGTCGCAGAACTCGCGTTGCTTGGCCGGACCGAGCCAGATGTCCCAATTCAGATGTGCGGGAGCTGGCTTCGGTGTTCCAAAGCGGCCATCGGACCATCCCTTGTTGCACCAGTTGAAGACTTCTCGAACCGGGCCGATCGCGCCGCTCTGAATGACTTCGACAACTCGGCGATAGTTGTCGCCGGCGTGAATCTGCGTGCCCATCTGCGTCGCGACTTTGTGCTTCTTCGAGAGAGCGGCCAGCACGCGAGCTTCCTTGACCGTGTGAGCCAGCGGCTTCTCGCAATACACATGCTTGCCGAGCGACATCGCCAGCGCACTCGGCGGAGCGTGCGTGTGATCGGCGGTCGAGACAACGACGGCGTCGATCTTGTCCGCCATCTTGTCGAACATTTCGCGATAGTCCTCGAACTTCGTCGCGGTCGGGAATCGCTCGCCGGCTTTGCCGAGGTTGTTGCGATCGACGTCGCACAGCGCGACCATGTTTTCGCTGACGAGGTTGTTGACGTTGTCACCTCCCTTGCCGGCGACACCGACGATCGCGAGGTTCAGTTTTTCGTTCGGCGATTTCGTTTCGGCGAAGCTGCGCTCGGAGTTTCCGACCCACCAAGCGGTCGCGGCGGCTGAGGTTCCGAGAAACTGACGTCGGCTGAAGCGATGCGACATGGTGGGAACTCCTTGATTGATCGGACGAGGTACGGGGAATCGAAACGCGAGGCGGGCAGTTTGCAGAGTGAGCGACGAGTTTTCAAACTCCGCGACCTCTGAGAGTCCTTCGCGTTCTCGGCGTTTCTCAAGAATTGCTTTTTGAAACGCGGAGAACTCTGAGGTTTCGCAGAGAACACGGAGAAACAAGCGATGACTTTGCGGCGGCTGTGTGTGTTTTGTGGATCAAAAGTTGGCTCCGACGAGCGATATCGTGCGGCGGCGGTCGATCTCGGACGACTGCTCGTCGCCAAGAAGATCGGCCTCGTTTATGGCGGCGGCAGCGTTGGGCTGATGGGCGTCATTGCCGACGCAGTGCTGGCGGACGGAGGCGAGGTCATCGGCGTGATCCCGGAATCGCTGGCCACGGAAGAGTTGCTGCATCCTGGTGTGGCTGACATGCGAGTCGTCAGTTCAATGCACGCTCGCAAGGCACTGATGGCTGAATTGTCGGATGCGTTCGTCGCGATGCCGGGTGGATTCGGAACCTTTGAAGAGTTCTTCGAGGTCGTCACTTGGTCGCAACTCCGACTGCATCGCAAGTTGACGGGACTCCTCAACGTCGGCGGCTATTACGACCCGCTTGTGAGACTGGTCGATCACGC
>JAYVQJ010001149.1:0-3597 GCA_043777235.1 Planctomycetia bacterium | reverse complement strand
GGTAGAGCTACGGTTTTGTAAACCGTAGGTCGCCGGTTCGACTCCGGCCGGGGGTACTTTTTCCAAATCTCGCCGAACGCTGGACTTAGCGTACCTGCCTGTGCCGGGCAGAGCGGCCGAAATGCCTGTGATTCCTCAGTATTGTACTCAGGAACGCAGACATGAGATCTCTCATGCCCCGCAAACCCAATTCTGTTCCAGCCTATTGCCTGCATCGCCATTCTGGAAAAGCCCTCGTTTGAATCGCTGCCGCGATCACGACCTTGGCCCGTATGGATCACCAGAATCCCGATCAAAATACGACCGCGTCATCGTCAGTAACGCCAATCGAGAGCGAGAGCGAGTCGCCAGTCGTCAACGAAGTGTTGCTGGTATTCGTCGATTTCGCGGAGCCGCATTATTCCGACGGCCAACAGGTTTCGACCGAGCGGATTATCATGTTCGGGCGACAGGCTCGTCTTATTGAGGATTGCGAACCGGACAGTACCAAATAGAAATCGACTCGACAGGAAAATGATCATGCGACGAATTCAATTACTGCTGTGGCTCGCTGCGATGTTGTTGGTTTCCAGCGGCGCAGTGTTGGCTGCCGAGCCAATTCGTCCGGCGAAGCTCGTGGCGCATTGGCCGCTGCGGGAGGATGCTCGCGATGTCGTCGGTGCGTTGCATGGACAACCGGAACAAGTCGTCTTCGACAAGGAGGGTGCGAAGTTCAACGGGCGGGACAGTCGCATTCAGGTGCCGCATGGTGAGGCATTGAGTTTTGGGACGCGCGACTTTTCGATCTCGGCGCGAGTGCGGTGTCGGACGCCGATGACTTCGACACTGGGGGACATCGTCAGCAAGTTTGATCCGGTCGCTCGGCGCGGGATCAATCTGCATGTGGCGGGAAGTTCGCCGGCTTATAGCGCGATGTCGGATGCTCGGCACGTTCACTTCGGGATCGACGACGGGTATCTCAGCGAGTGGACCGATCATGGGCGGCCATGGCCGTCGAATTCGTTGATCAGCAATCTCGTCGCGTATCGGGGTGAGCTGTATTGCGGCATCGCGGACGCCGATCGTTCGGAGGATCGGGCGCATGTCTTTCGGCTGAAGGGAGACCGCGAGTGGATCGACTGCGGGCGACTTGGCGGCGACGCGAATCATCATTCGGTGATGTCGTTGCTCGTGCATGACGGACAGCTTTATGCCGGCACCGGCATTTGGGATTGGGTGCAGGCGCTCGGCGGGTTGAAGGGCGCACCCGCTCCGGCGGCGACGCGCGTGTTTCGCTACGAAGGCGGAACGACGTGGCGCGATCTGGGGCAAGTCGGCAACGGCTCGCGTGTGCTGTGTCTCGCGAGCTTTCAAGGGAACCTCTTCGCAGGTCTGGACAGCATCGGCGGCGGGCGAGCCTTCAAGTACGACGGCCGCCACTGGATCGACTGCGGTGCTCCCGACGGCAAGAACTTTGAATGCTTCCTGCCGTGGGGCGGAACGCTCTTCGCCTCGACGCACGGCAACATCTATGAGTACGCCGGCGGTCAAACGTGGAAGCGGATCGGCACGGCTCCGCATGACATCAACCAGATTCACTCGATGCAGGTCTTCGGCGGCAAGGTGCTGCTGGGCACATGGCCGCAGGGTTTTGTATTGCGACATCACACCGACAACGACTGGACGAAGATCGGTCGGCTCGGCCTGCCGGAAGGCTCGAAGTTGATCAACGAAGTCATGGACCTGACCGTCTACAACGGCAAGCTGTACGCCGGCTTGATCCCGAAGGCCGAGGTCTATCGCTTCGAGCGTGACGGCGACTGGACGAAGCTCGGCTCACTGGCCAAGCACCCCGATTGGTCCGAAGAGTCCGTCGCGACGTGGGCTCGCGTGACGTGCCTCAGCTTCTACCGAGGCCGCCTCTTCGCCGGCACCGGCTCGTGCCAAGGCCGAGCGATCGACGCGCCCGCCGATCCGTCGCTCGGCAAAGTTTTCTCGATCCAAGCGGGCCAAGTCGTCAGCCACGAACACGACATCGGCGGCGAATGGACGCACCTCGCCGCCGTCCGCCGAGACCGCCGACTCGAACTCTTCATCAACGGCCAGAAAACCGAATCCACCGAACTCCGTGAAGGCCCCGCGTTCAACATCAGCAACACCGTCCCACTGTGGATCGGCTTCGGAGCACAGAACTCGTTCGACGGCCACATCACCGACGTCGGTATTTACGACGGCGCGCTGGATGACGCCGCCGTGCGCCGACTCACTTCACTCGCGGCCGATAATCCGACCAGCGACAGTGAATGAGACATTCGCAGTCGGCGAGCCGGGCGGCGTCAGCCCTCGGACACTCAGCCGTCCGGGGGCTGACGCCCACCGGCTCGCCAAATCTCTCACCACTCGCCGTGCGAAGTATCGCCTCTTCGCGGTCATCCGAACCTCGGCCTTGCCATCCGAGCTACTGCTCTGATTCAGATAGCTCGGATGGCAAGGCCGGGGCTCGGATGAAAGCACTATCGGCGGAGCTGCAAGTTGTCGCGGATTTCGGAGGGATCGCCGCTGGCATCGAGCAACTTGTCGGTCGCGCCGCCGAGGATGTTGCCGGTGATGAGGTTGTCTCGGCAGTCGCCGAGGATGCGGATCGCGTGACGCATCGTTGGTTGGGAGCGGCGATCGACGATGGTGTTGTTGGCGACTCGGCAGCGGACGCAGTCTTCCAGTTCGAGGCCACGATGCAGCGGGTCGAGGATTTGGCAGTCGGAGACACCGCAGTCACAACAACGGACGAACGTCACCGCCGCGCCCCGTTCCGCCGAGCCTGCACAGAAGCGTTGCGTCGCCAGACTGCTCAGCAGGACGTTGTCGCAGTCTTCGAAGCGCAGTCCATCTTTCGTGGGCTCGGAATCGTTGCCGCGCCACACGAACGCATTGCCGCTGATGACGATGCCGGCGCTGTGTGTCGCGAACACGGACAGGTCGGCCGAATCGTAAATCGTGTTGCCGGTGATCGTGACTCGCGAGACGTTGCGGAGTTCGACCGCTCGCCACTGACTTCCGAGCACATTGCCGGTGATGTTGATGAGGTGCGCGGTGTCCGGCTTCTGCGTTTTCGGAGCGTCGGCTCGTTGAGGTCGCTCGACGTCGGCACCGACAACACGAATGTTCGCGCCGCCGGTTTGCACGGTCGCTTGAATCGTGTTGCCGCTGATCGTGACCTCGCTGATGACGCCGTCGGTCGCGTCGAACCAAATCTCCGAGCCGCCCGGATGCTGGGCCAAGTCACGTTCTTTCAGCGGTTGGCTGGCTCCTCCCGCAGTCGCGTTGTTGTACTCGATGTCGTTGCCGACGATCTGCAAGTTGTGAACGTCGCCGCCGAGCGACTTGATCCCGGCGATCTTGTTCCAACTGATGTGGCAGCCGTGGACGATGATCTGGTGCAGGTTGCAGCGATCGAAGAACAAGCCGATCTCGTGGTTGTCGTACAAGTGCGAATCGGCCAGGACGAAATCGCGATTGCGTTCCACGAGATGCACGCCGATGCGGCAACGCCGAATCAAAACCTGCGAGATCACGCACTTCATTGTCTTGCGCAGTTCGATGCCGACCGCTTCGGGATGC
>JAYVQJ010001148.1:0-3600 GCA_043777235.1 Planctomycetia bacterium | reverse complement strand
GTCCGCATGTCGATCATCCCGATGATGCACGGCGAGGGTGTCGTGCTGCGAATCCTCGACAAGGGACGGATGGTCTTCAATCTGGCCAGCGTCGGGATGCCCGACAACATCAAGATCCCGTTCTATCAGCTCATCAATCAGCCGCACGGCATCGTGCTCGTGACCGGCCCGACCGGCTCCGGAAAATCGACGACGCTTTACAGTGCTCTCAACGAAATCAAAGACCCGACGCTGAAGATCATCACGGTCGAAGACCCCGTCGAATATCAATCGTCCGGCGTCAGTCAAATCCAAGTTCAAACGAAGATCGGCCTGACCTTCGCCGCTGGACTGCGAAGCATTCTGCGTCACGATCCCGACGTGATTCTCATCGGCGAAATTCGAGACTACGAAACCGCCGAAAGCGCGATCCAAGCGTCGCTGACCGGCCACCTCGTCTTCAGCACGCTGCACACCAATGACGCCGCCAGCGCGTTCACTCGGTTGGTCGATATGGGGGTCGAACCGTATCTCTGTGCGAGCACCGTCGAAGGAGTTCTCGCTCAACGATTGGTTCGCCGCCTGTGTTCCAAGTGCAAAGTCGCGTATCACCCGACGGATCACGACGTCCCGAATGACTTCCCACGTCCGCTGCCGGAGACGCTCTACAAACCCGCCGCCTGCCGCGATTGCCGCGAGACCGGCTTCTCCGGCCGGATCGGCATTTACGAACTGCTTCGCACCTCGGATGCCGTCCGCCAACTTTGCATCGAACGAGCCAGCGCCACGCAGATCCGTCACGTCGCGCTCAAAGAGGGCCTCCTCACGCTCCGCCAATGCGGCTACAGCCGAGTGCTCGAAGGGATCACCAGCGTCGAAGAAGTTGCCCGCATCACCAAGGGTGATCTCAACTGAGATTACGTAGACGAGTCACTCCGTGGATTACGTAGACGAGTCACTCCGTGACTCGAAGATTCCGGTCACGGAGTGACCGGTCTACTTTCTTGGCACAGCCACGACAGATTGTATGAAGTCCATTGCTGGGCGACTGACCGTAGGCTGAGTCACTGGTCATGATGCCGCGAGACGGCGTCGCGTCTGGTCCGACTTTCGGCGGCTTGGTATGTTCCGTCCGTGACGCCTCGTCGAAGTGAGTCGTCGATTCATCAGTCGGTCGTTTCCAGTTTGGTGTGATGTGTCTCTGCCTTTATCCCGAAGGGATTACGCCACATAGCCCAGGGTTGCCCGCGCATGCGGGCTACCCTGGGTTATGGCGAACGAGTCCCGCCTACCCTGGAAGGGTTGCGTCATTCGAGAATTCTCGATGACGGAACCCCTTCGGGGTACATCGGTGATCTCGGTTTTCAACCCAGGGTAGCCCGCCTTCGGCGGACAACCCTGGGCTATGTGACGTAACTCCTTCGGAGTAGAGACAAGCACATGTCCCTCGATCCTGAAACGGCTGAAAGAACTTTGACGGAATGTTGAGCAGCGAATGGCAGCGGATCCGAATGAGCAACTGAAGCAACTTCTCGAAGACCGCATTCTCATCCTCGATGGGGCGATGGGGACGATGGTGCATCGGTATCAGCCGACCGAGGAGACCTACCGCGGCGAGCCGTTCAAGACGCATCCGATTGATCTCAAGAACGCGGCCGATGTGCTGGTCATCTCACAGCCGCAGATGATTCGCGAGATTCATCGGCAGTATCTCGAAGCCGGTGCGGACATCATCGAGACGAACTCGTTCAACGCGAACATTGTTTCGCTGCGCGAATTTCAATTGGACCAACTCACGCACACGCTCAACTTCACGGCGGGCGAGTTAGCTCGTTCCGTCGCGGATGAATTCACGAAGCAGAATCCGTCGAAACCGCGGTTCGTCGCCGGCAGCATCGGGCCGACGAAAGTCATGCTGTCGCTCAATGCCGACAAGCCGGGCGAGCGGCCGATAACTTTCGACGATATGGTCGATTCGTATGCCGAGCAGGTGCGCGGGTTGCTCGACGGCGGCGTCGATCTGCTGTTGCCGGAGACGTCGTTTGACACACTCAACATGAAGTCGTGTCTCGTCGCGATCGAACGAGTCTTCGCGGAGAAAAGTCGCCGCGTTCCGGTGATGATCTCCGGAACGGTTTTCACCGGCGGACGCACGCTGACCGGGCAATCGCTCGAAGCCTTCTGGACGTCGCTGTCGCATTACCCGGCGCTGAGCATCGGGTTGAATTGCGCGCTCGGCCCGGCGCAGATGCGGCCGTATGTCGAACTGCTTTCAAATATCTCGTCGCGGTTCATCAGTTGTTATCCGAACGCCGGGATGCCCGACGGCATGGGTGGCTTCAATGCGTCGCCCGACGAAGTCGCCGGGAACATTCACGAGTTCGCGAAGAACGGCTGGGTCAACATCGTCGGCGGCTGTTGCGGGACGAACCCGGATTACATCCGCAAGATCGTCGCGGCGGTCGAAGGGCTGAAGCCGCGCCGCATCCCGCAAGGAAACGGCTGGTCGGTCTTCTGTGGTCGCGAACGCACCGAGATTCGGCCCGACTCCAACTTCCTGATGGTCGGCGAGCGGACCAACGTCACCGGTTCGCGGAAGTTCGCGCGGCTCATCAAAGAGGGTCAGTTCGACGAGGCACTCGCCGTCGCGAGGCAGCAGGTCGAGAGCGGCGCGAACATGCTCGACGTCAACATGGACGAAGGGCTGCTCGACAGCGAAAAGGAGATGACTCACTTCCTGTACTTGATCCACGACGACCCCGATGTCAGTCGCGTGCCGATCATGGTTGATAGCTCGAAGTTCAGCGTGCTCGAAGCCGGCTTGAAATGCCTCGAAGGCAAAGGGGTTGTCAACTCGATCAGTCTGAAAGAGGGGGAAGAAAAGTTCCTCGAACAGGCCCGCATCATCCGGCAATACGGAGCGGCCGTGATCGTCATGGCCTTCGATGAGACCGGCCAAGCCGTGACCGCCGATCACAAAGTCGCGATCTGTCAGCGAGCGTTCAAGCTGCTGACCGAAAAGGTCGGCTTCCTGCCTGAAGACGTCATCTTCGATGCGAACATCCTCACCATCGGCACGGGGATGGACGAGCACTCGAACTATGCCATCGAGTTCTTCGAGGCGGTGCGGCGAATCAAACTCGCGTGCCCCGGTGCGAAGACCTCCGGCGGCGTGAGCAACGTGTCGTTCTCGTTTCGCGGCAACGATGTCGTGCGCGAAGCGATCAACGCGGTGTTCCTGTATCACGCGATTCAAGCCGGCCTCGACATGGGCATCGTCAACGCCGGGCAGCTTGAGGTGTATGAAGAGATCGACAAGGAACTGCTCACGCACGTTGAGGACGTCGTTCTCAATCGTAGACCCGATGCGACCGAGCGACTCATCGCGCTCTCGGAGAAGTTCAAGCACCTCGGAAAAGAAGAGACCGTCGCGCAGATCGAAGCCTGGCGAACCGACACCGTCGAAGAGCGGCTCAAGCATGCGCTGCTTAAAGGGATCACCGACTTCATCGACGTTGATACGGAGGAGGCCCGTCAAAAATACGGCCGGCCGCTCGACGTGATTCAAGGCCCGCTGATGGCCGGCATGAGCGTCGTCGGCGAACTGTTCGGTCTTGGCAA
>JAYVQJ010001147.1:0-14221 GCA_043777235.1 Planctomycetia bacterium | reverse complement strand
GCGTTGAAGTTCGGCATGTTTTTCCTCGGTGAGTCCACGCACGTTTTCACCGTGAGCTTTTTGTGCTCGGTCTTGTTCCTGGGCGGCTGGCATTTCCCGTACATCGCCGAAGTGGAGAGCGTCGGCGTTCTGGCGACCGTGCTGAAGATTGGCGTGCTGCTGTCGAAGGTCTTCTGCGTCATTGTGCTGATCATGTTACTTCGTTGGTGTCTGCCGAGATTCCGGTTCGACCAACTGATGGGGCTGTGCTGGAAGGCGATGATTCCGCTGTCGCTGGGGAACATGGTCTGTGTGATGATTGTTCGCGAATTTGAACTGAGTTGGTTCTGGTTGCCGGTCAGTTCGTTCGCGCTTTTTTGTGCGGCGGGTGTGCTGGGCTTCAAGCCGGCGGCACCACGAGTGAGGCCCGTGATGCCTGCGGAACAGTTGATTGCGAGTCATCACTGATTCATGGCGTGTGGTGTGATTGAGTAGAGCAAAAGCCTGTGAACCACCGGGGCAAGCCCGGTGGCGGAAATGTGAGTTGAAGAATGCCCATTCAAGAAAAAGATGTTGTCTGGATCGAAGAGCCGGAGTTGAGTTTTTGGGAGCAGACGTTTTTGCCCGCCGTCGCCGGTGGGTTGAAAGTCGCGATCCAGCACACGTTCGCGCAGCATTCGGTCACGGAGCAGTATCCGGAGCAGAAGCCGGATTTGCCGCAGAACTATCGTGGCGTGCATCGGCTCAATCGCGATGAGCAAGGTCGAGTCCGTTGCGTCGCGTGCATGATGTGTGCAACAGCCTGTCCGGCTCACTGCATTTCGATTGTTGCGGAAGATGCCTCGAAGGATTGGCCGGATCGGGACAAGCGGCCGCTGAGCTTTGTGCTCGACGAGTTGCGGTGCATCTTCTGTGGCATGTGCGAAGAGGCTTGTCCGTGCGATGCGATCGAATTGACAAGCATCTACAACCTGACCGGTGAGAGTCGCGAGCAGATGACCTTCGACAAGAACAAGTTGCTGAGCATCTACGATCAGACGAAGGATAATCCGAAAGACCCGAACCGCACTCATCGCGGTCGGCTCGGATGCGCGTCGGAGCTTGAGCGGCAGCCGCTCAGCGCGACGTCGGCCAAGCCACCGGAAACTCCGCGCGCGAAAAAGACGTAGGCCAAAAGAAAGTAGCCCTCATCGCTCCGCGTGAGGAAAGCCGTTGCTGGAACGGTTCTTTCTGGTGCATTCGTCATCAACTGGCGGTTCGGCTTTCCTCACGCGGAGCGGTGAGGGCTACTTTCTCGCCGAATTTGTTTGGCGAAGCGATCGAGACCGCGGCGGGTGAGGTGGTCGTAGATGGCCCAGCGTTTGTGGGCTTCGTCGAGTCCGTTGAGGACTCCGAAGAGGAGCGATCCCAATGTGACGACGGCGACTTCGACGACTCGTTGCGGCAGCGAGAACGATTTGAGATCGCAGAAGATTTCGTCGCGCGAGCAGAACTCGCCGAACTTCTGGCCTTGGTAGAGCAGTTCGACGCTGTCGTAATCACGGCTCCATTCGTAGTCGAACGGGCCGTACTCGTGACGACGATGAGTCACCCAAAAGCGGGAGCCGTCGAAGGTGATTCCGTGCGGGGACATGCTCGCCTCCGGCGAGAAACTCAAAATCGGAGGATGGGCACTCTTGCCCGTCCGAATGATCGAAGCTGGACGGGCAAGAGTGCCCATCCTCCGGCAAGGCTTTCGCGATGCCGACAATCGTTAAAGTCGGCAAAGTCGGGGGGTCGAAACCAATGAAAGTCCGTGAGAGTTTTTCTCGCGTCGTCGGCGTTGGCTGCGCTGACATTCGTGAGGCGAGAACGACAGACCACGGAGGTTTCTTGGGGGCGCGCGATGTTATCTCGGTCGGTGTTTCTCCGGCGAAAGCTGCTGCTTGGCACAATGGCCTGTGTGATGGCCGGCTTATTGAGCGGCTGCCATCGCGAGTTCTATCGCAAGCAAGCGGATGACGAGGCTCAGTTTCTTGTCGAGGAGAAGTCGTGCGACCCGCGCTGGGCATTGCCTGGCTTCAACATCGAGATGAACCCGGCCAGCCGCTACTACGACGGTGAGCTTGATCCGGTGAAGCCGCCGCTGCCGCCGGACGATCCCGAGTCGCACGAGTTGATGCACTGCGTTTATGGCCAGAAAGGCTGGGCGAAGTGGCACAAGAACGGCGATCGGTCGGGGTTGGAGAATCCAACGTGGCAGCAATGTCTTGATCAATACGTCACTCGTTCACCGAGCGGCGCGTACGAACTGCGGCTGGAAGATTCGGTGCGGCTGGCGGTGATTCATTCGCCAAACTACCAGCAGCAGATCGAGACGCTGTATCTGTCGTCGCTGGACGTGAGCACCGAACGGTTTCGATTGCAGACACAGTTTTTCGCCGGCAATGCGACGACTTACACCACTCGTGGCCGAGCGGGAGGTACGAGTCCGCGTGGCGGAGTGGGCAACACGATCCAGAGCGGAACGGCGGGAGCCCCTTATGGCGGAGGGTCCGGCGGAGCGGCCAGCCTTTCGGCGGGCACGAAGACCGTCGTGACTGGCACAAAAACAGTTTTTAGCGTTGACCCTAACACGGGAGCCATCGTCTCAAAAGTTGTTCCGATTACGAAGCAAGTTCCATTAGGGAGCGACCAACTCAACACAACGACGGGAGCCCAATTTCAGCGGCGATTTGCAACTGCTGGTGAATTGGTCGTGGGGTTTGCAAACACATTTGTTTGGCAGTTCGCCGGCAACGAACAACAAGCGAGCGCATCACTGGCGAGTTTCGCGTTCCTGCAACCGCTGCTGAAGAACGGCGGAAAAGTCATCGGCTTGGAACGACTCACTCTCGCGGAACGGACGCTGTTGGCGAATGTGCGTGCGATGTATCGCTATCGGCAAGGTTTCTTCACGCAGATTGCGATTGGTGACGTGAACGGTTTGACTGGCCCGCAACGTCGCGGTGGCTTTTCGGGGGCAGGCTTGGATGGCTTCACAGGCGTCGGCACGGGAGGATTCGGCGGCGTTGGCGATGCGACTGGGTTCGGTGCTGGCGGTGGAAACAACAACCAGGGTGCTGGCGGTGGTGGCGGTGGGACAACGGGCTTCGCCGGCGGCGGCGCGGGATTACAAAACGGGTTCATTGGGCTGGTGCAACAGCTACAGCAGATGCGGAATTTGGAAGAACTGCTCAAGGCTCAGGCGCGGACACGGCCACTCTTGGAAGCGAATCTCGCAGCGGGATTGATTGACATCGCGCAGGTCGATCAATTTCGGCAGAACATCGAGACCGAACGAGCAAATATGCTGACAGCTCGGAATCAATTGGAGACGGCGCTCGATCAATTCAAGGCGCAAACGCTCGGACTCCCTCCCCATGTGCCGATCGCATTGAACGATTCCTTGATTAAGCCGTTCCAATTCATTGACCCGGATTTGGGTGCGGCCCAAGACAGCTTGGCGCAGATTCTCTCCGACTTAGGGGACTTGAAGTCGAAGCCGGAGGTCACTGATCTCGAAGCGATGGCGGATCGCATTTCCGCATCACGACGTGACATTGAAGAACAATTGACGGTGGTTCAGAACGACCTTCAAAAACTGGATACACCTGCTGAGGCGCGATTCCGAGACGTGACGCCGGAAGACCAGCAGACAGCTCGCGAGGAGTGGGCACGTCTTCGAGAGAGCCACAAGCGATTGATCGAAAACCATGCCGAGACTGGCGCGAAGCTCAGCGAGATTCGCGCGGCGCTGACTCCCGAGATGTCCGACAAGGCTCTGGGGGAACTGGTCTCGTTGGCGGTGTACCTGGATAACTTGGTCAAAGAGCTTTCCCTGGTGCAAGCTCGTGCCAGACTAGAAGTCATCACCGTCGAGCCTGTGGAGTTACATCCGCTCGATGCACTTGCGATCGCGCGTGCCAATCGCGTGGACTGGATGAACAATCGAGCCACGTTGGTCGATACGTGGCGTCTGATTGAGTTCAACGCCAACGCCTTGGAGTCAGGTCTCGATATTGTCTTCAGCGGTGATGTGGGGACCACAGGCAGGAATGATCCGTTCGATTTCAGTCACACGAATGGGGGGTTGCGAGCCGGTCTGCGTTTCGACGCCCCCTTCACGCGATTGAACGAACGAAATATCTACCGCGCGCAACTCATTGCCTATCAGCAGGCGCGACGGCGACTCATCCAGTTCGAAGATGGTGTGCATCAACGGCTGCGAGCCAATCTCCGGCAACTTAGTCAACAGCGAGCCAACCTTGAGATTCAGCGGCGCGCCATGGCGATTGCGATTCGTCGCGTCGATGAGCGGCGTGAGAACTTGAACAAGCCGGTCGCGCCTGCGGCACCTGGTGCGGCTCCGCAGCAGTTCGGGCCGACAGCGGCTCGTGACTTGCTCGATGCTTTGTCGGACTTGCGCAGCGTGCAGAACAACGTGATGAGTGTCTGGTTGGCGTACTACGCGTCGCACATGACGCTGATTCGCGACCTTGGTGTGATGCAGTTAGACGAGAATGGTTTGTGGGTCACGCAGCCGCTTGACCAAGTTGAGCGAATCAGCCCGGACGAGTGCCTGCTGCCGCCAGCGATTCCAGAGCAGTGGTTCAAAGACCTCGACGCGGCCAGCGCGACAGGAAGTGCGAGTGGTGCGGAGGGGACAACCAATCCCGCGTTGCCTCCTCCGCCCGCTCCGCGCGATCCGGCGATGGGACCGGATATGAATCCGGAGGCATCAAAGAAGTCGAGCTCGTTTCCGGGGAATCGGTTGTGGCCGTTTCATCGGAAAGAACCGGTCGAACCGCGGACATTGAATGTGCAAGCGGTCTCAGCGGCGCGGGAGGTGCCGGAAGGGAGACCGGATATGAAAAAGGAAAAATGAGATATGGAGAATGTGCAGGCAGAGATTTTCGTTCAACGGGACTCTTGATGGGATTGAGTTCGACAAGATTCGTAGCGTCATTGTGGTTCATCCCAAAGGGATGGCAGAGAGTCGCCGGGGGTCGAAACGCAGTGGAGACCCCCGGAATGCAAGCGGCGGTGACTCGCATCCTGAAGGGATGCCAGAAAGTCCGCGTGACTTACGGCGCTTCTGGCATCCCTTCGGGATGCGTTGGAAATGGCCTCGCAATCCGGGGGTCTTCGCTCCGCTCCGACCCCCGGCTACTCTCTGCCATCCCGTTGGGATGAAGCGCAAAACTTTGAATCGTCGCCTCAATCCGCTGACACCCCAACGTTCTCGATGAGCCGGATTTTCTGCGCCTTGCAGTCTCCCATTTCTCCTTTTTTCATTCGATTGTTTCCAGACAACCTCTGTGATCGAAGCTCTGTTGCCTGTTGAATCCCAGAGGAGCGCAGTTGATAATCTCAACGCCAAACCTGCCAGAACGAGCGGCCATTGCGTCGCGGTCCTTCCGAGTTTGCTGCGGTGATTTCTGAGATCCCACCTGATTCGCGCCGCAACAACTCTTCGCTTACAAGCACACCTGCCGAGGAGGCGTCATGTCCGCTACCACTGAATCCCGCCCGTCCGCGGACGATCTGGTTTATCGCTTTCGCCGCGAGCGTCCGTCGCGCCACTTGGGAACGCTGGCGATCTGCGTGTTCATCGTCGCCGTGGCAGGTTTTCTCGGCTGGCAGTGGTACGGCCAGCGTGCCGGCAGCGAGATCAAGGCGGCTGGGACGACGGCGAATTCCGGCGGTGCGTTGACGCATACGGTCGGCAAGTCGCGGCTGCTGGTCACCGTCACGGCGGCAGGCAATATGGAAAGTGCGAAGAACATCGACGTGAAATGCCAAGTCGCCGGCGGGGCCGCCATTCTGTGGATCGTGCCGGATGGTCAAGAAGTCCAGGAAGGTGAAATGCTGGTCAAGCTGGATAGCTCGACGATCGAGGATCAGCTCAACGCTCAAAAGATTGCTCTGGGCAAGGCTCAGGCCTCGAAGATTCAAGCCGAAGAGAACTTCGGAGCCGCTGAACTCGCGGTCCAAGAATACGCCGAAGGGACGTTCATCAAAGAACTGCAAATCGCCGAAGCGAACATCAACATCGCTCAGGAGAATCTCCGCAGTTCGGAGAATCTGCTGGAACACACGCGGAAGATGTCACGCAAAGGATTCACGACTTCGCTGCAAGTCGAAGCGGACGAGTTCGCCGTCGAGCGCTCCAAGCTGGAACTCGATTCTGCTAAGACGTCGAAGTCCGTGCTGGAAAAATTCTCGCGGAAGAAGATGCTCAAAGAACTCGAAGCCAAACGGGAGTCTGCCCGGGCACTGGTGACTTCCGAGCAAGCGGGTCACGACTTGGAACAATCCAAGTTGAAGCGTCTGGAGCGACAACTTCGTAACTGCGAGATCAAAGCTCCGCAAAACGGCATCGTAATTTACGCCAATGAGCAAGGTGGCGGCCGCGGCATGGGTTCATCATCCGGCGTGAAGATCGAAGAGGGCGCGACTGTCCGTGATGCGCAAACGATCTTGCGCCTGCCGGACCTCGGCAACATGCAGTGCAAAATGACGGTTCACGAAAGCAAAGTCGAACGGCTGCACGTCGGGATGCCGGCCAACGTGCGGATCAGCGACCGCGAGTTTCAAGGCAAGATCATCTCCATCGCCAACCAGCCGGAACCGGGCAGTTGGATGAATGCGAACCTCAAGGAATACGCGACGATCGTCAAGATCGACGGTGAAGCCGAGGGACTGAAGCCCGCCATGACCGCCGAAGTGGAAGTGCTCATTGCCGATTTGACCGATGTGTTCACGGTCCCAGTCAGTTGCATTGTCGAGCAAGGGGGCAAGTTCAACGCTTGGGTCGTCACCGGTCTGAACAAGTTTGAGCGTCGCTCATTGGTGGTCGGCATGACCAATGACAAGCTCTTCGAGATCAAAGACGGGCTCAAAGAGAACGACGTCGTGTTGCTCAATCCACGAGCGGTCGTGGATGAAGCCCGCAAGGAAGAGCCTCGTACCGGCACGTCGGATGTCGATCCGAAAAAGAAGTTCGGCGGAGCGGCACTGAAGACGGAAGCCAGCTTGCCGAAGAATGGCTCAGCCGGCGACGACAAAGGGGAAAAGAAAGTCTCGAAGGATGACAAGCCGGGGGGCGGCGAGACTCCAAAAACCACGGCAGGTCCGACGGGTGGACCACCCAGACCTGGTGCGTCATTCAAGATGCCGACCGTCACCGACATCATGAAGCAAGATAAAGACGGCGACGGCAAGATCAGCAAAGAAGAAGCCGACGATCGCATGAAAGCTCGTTGGGAGCAAAACGACACAAACAGCGACGGCTTTGTTGATCGCCAAGAAGCCAAGGAAATGGTCGACCGCACCGCCGCGTACATGAAGCAAATGCAACAAAACGGCGGCGGGGTACCAGGCGCACCGGGCGGGCAATAGATTTTTGGAGTGCGGTGTGTCAGCACCGCATTGGATCGTCCTACCGTAGACCGGTCACTCCGTGACCGGAATTCGAGTCACGGAGTGACTCGTCTACTTTCAGAGTGACTCGTCTACTTTCAGGTGGTGCTGACACGCCGCACTCCAAAGGTTTCCCGTGCTCAGCAGTTTTCTTCGCACGATTCTGAACGGCTTCAAAAGCCTGATGCTGCACAAGCTTCGCGCGAGCTTGGCGATGCTCGGTATTTTGATCGGCGTGACGGCCGTGATCTGGCTGGTCGCGCTGGGTGAAGGGGTTAGCTATCAGGCTCAGCAGCAGATCAAGGAACTGGGCGCGACGAACATCATCGTCAAGAGCATCAAGCCTGTGGGGGGATCTGCTCAGTCGAAAAGCACCCGCTTCATCGAGTACGGCGTCACACGCGACGACTTCGAGCGGATTCGGATGATCCCCACGGTCGTCAAGTCGGTCCCGATGCGTGACATCGCCAGAGAGGCTCGATTTCAGGACCGCAAATGCGATGTGCGATTCATCGGTTGCACGGCGGATTATTTTGAGATCAATCACTTGACGATGGAGCGTGGCCGATTCCTCACCGACCGCGACGGCTCCGATCGGGACAACGTCTGCGTGCTCGGCGCGGAAACCGCCAAACAACTCTTTCCCTACGAAGACCCGATCGGTCGAGCGGTCAAAATTGAAAACGACTTCTACGTCATCATCGGCCAGACCGCGAGCCGTCTGCCCTCCGCAGCGATCGGTGGCAGTTTGGAAGGCCGCGATTACAACGCTGACATCTATCTCCCGCTGCCGACTTTCCGAGTGCGCATCGGCGACCAAGTGATGACCGCCAAAACTGGCAGTTTCGAGGGCGAGATCGTGCAGCTCAATCAGATTACCGTGACCGTCGCGAACATCGACCAAGTCGAGCAGACCGCCGATGTCATCAAGACGTTGCTCGAACGATTTCACAAAGTCCCGGAATACGCGGTCGTCGTTCCCAAAGAATTGCTTCGCCAAGCCGAGATGCTGCGGATGATGTTCAACGCCTTGCTGGTCGTGATCGCCGGCATCTCGTTGGTCGTGGGCGGCATCGGGATCATGAACATCATGCTGGCAACCGTGACGGAGCGAACTCGCGAGATCGGAATTCGCCGCGCGTTGGGTGCCAAGCGGAGCGACATTATCAGCCAATTCCTCGCCGAAACGATCGTGCTGACGGGAACCGGCGGCGCGCTCGGCATGGCCTGCGGATGGCTGTGTCGTCCCGTGACTGGTGGCGTTCGCTGGATGCTGAAGAACTGGTTCACCGACGTTTGGAAGAGTCTCCCGCAGCATCTGCAAGCGCTCGAACCAATGTTTGCCGCGTGGTCGTTCATCGTCGCGTTCGGCATCTCGGTGGGTGTCGGCGTCGCGTTTGGTCTGTATCCCGCGCGTCGCGCCGCGATGATGGATCCGATCGAAGCGCTGCGGCACGAGTGATCGGTTTCGCGACGATTCGTCCGTTCGTTTCTGGTGGCTTCCATAGGCCGCGAAAATGCGATTCGACGAACTCGAAGAATTCGCAAATCAGGCCGAAGAGTTTTGCGGGATTGTGCCGACTTTATTGCCGCAAGGCGTTGCTTGACAAAGATTGGCACCACCACTAAAGAACCCGCCGACTGCCGAGCCGAAGTGGCTCGGAGACTCTTTGTCACATGAAGTTTTGAGGTTGTTTCCGATGGCCCTGGCACTCAGCATCGCGGAAGTTTTTCCACGCACCAAGACCACCGAAGGTTGGTTGGTTCCGGCCGACGACCGCTCGCTCAAAGTCGACCTTCGGGGCGATGACGATGAAGGGGGCGGCAGCGGCGGCGAAGACGGCGGCTTCGGCGACGAAGAAGAAAGCGGCTTCGGCGACGAAGAGGAAGAAGAGGATGATGAATTCGAGGACGATGAAGAGTTCGAGGACGAGGAGGAGTTCGAGGACGAGGAATTTGAAGATGAGGTCGAGGACGATCTCGACGACGATCTCGATGACGACCTCGACGATGAGGACGACGACGATGAGGACGACGAAGAGGGCTTTGATGACGAGGAGTAATTGACGCGGAGTTCGCTTCGCGACCTCAACTTGAATCCATTACGATCCGCCACTCGGCAACCGAGTGGCGGATTTTTGTTTTGATGCTCGATCTTCGTGTGCTCTTGATTGTGAAGGTGATCGATGCTGGGACTCTCGCAACAAATTGACGCCGCCGCGGCATTGATCCGCTCGCGCTGGGCAGGAACTCCAAAGGCTGGGCTGATCCTCGGCACGGGGCTTGGCGGTCTCGCCGAACAGATCGCGAACAAGACCGTGATCCCCTACGGGGAAATTCCGAACTTCCCGAAATCCACATCGCCATCGCATGCGGGACAATTGGTCTGCGGTGAGCTGAGCGGTGTGCCCATCGTCGCAATGGAGGGCCGCTTCCATTTCTACGAAGGCTACTCGATGCAACAAGTCACGTTTCCAGTGCGCGTGATGAAAGCGCTCGGAGCCGACACGCTTGTTGTGACCAACGCGGCCGGAGGCATGAACTCGCACTTCGGTTTGTCGGATGTCGTCGTCATCGACGACCACATCAATCTGATGGGAGACAATCCGCTGCGTGGCCTCAACGACGACACACTCGGCCCGCGTTTTCCCGACATGTGCGAACCATACTCGCGCGAACTGAGTGCGATCGCGCTGCAAGCCGCGCTGGAACTCGGTATCACGGCTCACAAGGGAGTCTTCGTCGCCGTGACCGGACCGAATCTGGAGACTCGCGCCGAGTACCGCATGTTGCGCGGCATGGGTGCCGACGTCGTGGGAATGAGTACCGTCCCTGAAGTGATCGTCGCCGTTCACGCGGGACTGAAAGTTCTGGGCTTCTCGATCGTTACTGATTTGTGCCTCCCCGACGCCTTAGAACCTGTCGACATCCAGAAAATTCTGGCCGTCGCCGCCAAAGGGGGCGAGCAACTCGCGCGACTCATTCCTAAAGTGTGCGAACGACTGCGTCACACCTAAGTAACCCGCAGCGTCAGCGAGGGTCGATGACCCTGTTGATCAACCATCTCGATAAATCATTCTTATCAAAACACAACTTTCAACGTCCCTTGAGCGGAGAACTTGATTCATGGCCGCCACTCTCAGTCGTCGAACATTTTTACGAGGCACCGGAGCAGTGATGTCGCTGCCGTTGCTCGACGCCATGTTGCCAGCGTTTGGTGCGGACGATCCCAAGTCCGTTCCGCGGCGCATGGTCGCGATCGAAACGAACATGGGCATCCTGCCGCAGTTCTTTTTTCCGGAGAAAACCGGACGCGAATTCGAATCGACGCCGTACTTGGAACGACTCGCCGCACATCGGCAGAACATGACGGTGTTCTCCGGTGTCAGCTTGCCCGGAGTCACCGGTGCTCACGCCGCCGAGAAATGTTTTCTCACCGGCACACCGCATCCCGAACGCGGCGGCTTCCGCAACTGGGTCTCGCTCGACCAATTCGCCGCCGAGCAAATCGGCAACAAAACACGCTATCCGTCGCTCGTCTTAGCAATGAGCAGCGAAGGAGGCCAGACGCTGAGCTACACGCGTAGCGGTGCCCCAATCTCCGCCGAACGCAGCCCGAAGAAACTTTTCCAAACGCTGTTCGTGCAAGGCAAGCCGGAAGAGGTTGCCGCCAACGTCGAAGCCCTCAAGCAAGGCCGCAGCATGTTGGACTTCGTCAGCGATCAATCGAAGCGACTGAATCGCTCGCTCTCGAAAGCGGACCAGCGCCGACTGGATCAATACTTTTCTTCTGTCCGAGAACTCGAACAGCGACTGCATTCGTCGGAAGAATGGGAATACAAACCGAAGCCCGTCATCGACGCGAAGCCTCCCGAAGACATCGACGATGCGAAAGCCTTCGTCCAGAAAACGAAGTTGATGTTCGACGTCATCAAACTCGCGCTGGAGACCGACTCGACGCGACTGGTCTCGCTCTTCGTTGATACGACGGTGATCCACAACATCACACATCACGGCAACCGCCCCGAAGTGCTCTCCGAACTGCGTGGCCATGAAGAGAAACAATTCGACGTCCTCAACGGCTTCCTGAACTCGCTGAGCGAGACAAAAGAAGAAAGCCAGTCACTGCTCGACCGCACGATGGTCCTCTACGGCACCTGCATGGGGAGCGCGAACTCACATTCCAATGTGAACCTCCCCGTCCTCCTCGCCGGCGGTGGCTTCAAGCACGGCCAGCATCTCGCCTTCGATCAGCAGAACAATTACCCGCTGAGCAATCTCTTCGTCTCCATGCTGCAACGCTTGGGTGTCGAGACGAACGAGTTCTCGACGGGCAAAGCAACAATGCGCGGGTTGGAGTTGGCTTAACCGAGAGCTAGCAGCAAGAGGAACGATCCCATGAGCCAAGTTGACGAAGAGACCCAACAACTGATGGACGCCATCTTCGCGGACAAAGTGCGACGAGCGCAAAGCCGTTCGATGGATCAAAGGCTTTTGGACGGCCCTCGGTTGTTTGAAAGCTCTTGTCAGATGATGCGAAATGGAATCCGTTCGCAGTTTCCAGACTACTCAGTAGAGCAGGTGGAAACGGAATTGCGTCGGCGAATCGCCATCAAGCGACAACTTGACGAAGCGGGAATTTACACGGATGCGGGAGTGCTCGATGAATAACGTCGAAATCACTGCCGCAGTGGTCGATGCGCTGGAAGCCTTGCGAATCGACTACATGCTTGTGGGGGCATACTCCTCGAATGCCTATGGGATTCCGAGGGCCACCCACGATGCGGACTTCGTTGTCGTCGTCGTGCCGGGGCAACTTCGAGCCGTGACGAATCACCTTGGTCCGGACTTTTCCTTGGACCCTCAGATCCGCATGGAGGGCATTACGGGGTCCGTTCGCAATATCATCACTCATGAACCTTCGGGGTTTCAGATTGAATTGTTCCGACTCAACACGAAGGACAGTCACCATGAGGAACGTTTTCGCCGGCGTCGAAAGCTCTTTCTGGCAGAGTTGCAACGCGATGCTTGGATTCCCGCGATTGAGGACGTGCTCATCCAAAAACTTCGTTGGCAACGATTCAAAGACCTGGATGACGTCTTGAGCGTGCTGGGGGTGAGTGGTGCAAATCTCGATTGGGAATATCTTCTCTCCTGGACTCACCAGCATGGCACGAATTCGCTACTGCAAGAACTCCTCACGAAAGTTGGTCTTCGTCCAAATCTCCCGCCTGAGTCGAATACCCTATGAAATCAATCCTTCTGAGCGTTGTGTGCCAACTTGTCTTGACCGAAGTTTCGCTGGCTCAATCTTTGGGCTTCCTTGAGAAGCACTGCGTCGGTTGCCACGACTCCGTGACGAAGGAAGCCGGGTTTGATTTGGGCGTGCTAAAGCTCGACCTCGCGAACGCGGACAACTTCGCGCGCTGGGTGAAGATTCATGACCGCGTCGACGCGGGCGAGATGCCGCCGAAGAAGCAGCCCCGTCCGGCGGGTGCGGATCAAGCGACCTTCTTGAAGTCGCTCAAGCAATCGCTGATCGCGGCGGAGAAAGCTCGTGCCGATGATGAGGGGCGAACGGGAGTGCGGCGGCTGACACGAGGCGAATACGAGAACACGATTCGCGATCTGTTCGACATGCCCGGCATTGCGTTGCAAGGCAATCTGCCGGCGGATGGGTCGGCTCATGGGTTCGATAAGAACAGCGATGCGCTGGATATCTCGCACGTCAACATGGCCAAGTATGTCGAGGCGGCGGATCACATTTTGAATCTGGCGATCGCGACTCAACCCGTCGCGCCGACGGTACAGAAGCGGCGAATCTCGTTGGCGAACAGCGGCGGCTTCGTCGCGCATGTGATCATGAACGGCGACGGAGTCTTGCTGAAAGACAAGAAGCCCGATCCCGATTTTCCGCCAGCGGGCGAGCAGAATCATCTCGACGAAGGAGCTCACGAGCGGATCGGCTCGTTCCGCAACGGGGCCAGTGTCGGATTGTTTCGGCATGAAGACGAATCGCTCAGCCCGTACTTCATCGAGCACGTCACCATCTATCCGGGGCGATATCGAGTCCGCACATCGCTGTGGAGTTTTCAGTGGGACAAGGGACAAGTCTTGCCGTCGCGCGGCACCGAAGCGGGGCGGCTGTCGGTCGTGCAACTGACCGGCGACGGCCGAGGCGGGCAGCATCCGAGCTATGTGCTCGGCTACTTCGACGCGCCGTCGATCGAATCGAAGCAGCACGAGCTCATCACTTGGCTGAATCACAATGAACTCATTGGCTTCAACGTCGCATCGCTCGCGCCGGTCGCGAACTATTCTCGTAAGGGCCGAGCGATGGCCTTCACGGGGCCGGGGATCGCGTGTGATTGGCTCGACATCGAAGGCCCGCTGCATGATGTCTGGCCACCGCGCAGTCATCGCGTGCTGTTCGGAGAGTTGCCGTTGGTTGAATTCAAACCGGACGAACAACCCGGCGTGCGTTCGCCGCAACGCAAACAAATCCGGCAACTCGGAGCAGGCCGCAACCGCCCCGATCCTTCGCAGGGGCTTTGGACGGTTCGTAGTTCCGAGCCGCTTGCGGATGCGGATCGTTTGCTGGCGTCGTTCTTGCCGCGCGCGTTCCGAAGGTCGGTCCCTGAAGAAGTCCGTAAAGAGTACGTCTCGAAAGTCGATGAACGATTGAAGGCGGGCGACTGTTTCGAGACTGCGATGCGCTGGGCCTATCGAGCGGCGTTGTGCTCGCCCGATTTTTTGTATCACGTTGAACCTGGAGGATGGGCACTCTTGCCCGTCCAGA
>JAYVQJ010001146.1:0-14241 GCA_043777235.1 Planctomycetia bacterium | reverse complement strand
TACCCCAGTAACCCGCAGCGTCAGCGAGGGAAACAAAGGGAAACGCCTCTTGTCATCGCCCTCGCTGACGCTGCGGGTTAGTAAAGTAAGTGCCATTGTACGCTAGCGCGTTCCGGCTGATGGTCTGAGGCATCGCCTCGCTGGT
The DNA here is from genome assembly GCA_043777235.1 of Planctomycetia bacterium. GTDB lineage: Bacteria > Planctomycetota > Planctomycetia > Planctomycetales > Planctomycetaceae > SXKJ01. The sequence continues at coordinate 14,096 of JAYVQJ010001146.1, read as the reverse complement.
TTCTTCTTCGCACATTGGCCAGCCATGTCATCGAACGACTTCCTGATCCTGCTGATCGTTGTCGCTGTGCTTGGCGCTGCACCGCTCGTGGCGTTGGTTCTGTCGATCATTGCCTTCCGACGCAGCCGAAGAATCTTTGATCTAGCGCGTCGCGTAACGCAGTTAGAGGCTCGACTCCGCGAGCGGCCAGAGTCGGTTGCGACTCCGAGAAAAACGACCGTCACGGCCATCGGGTTGTCGCCTGACGCAGCCAGCGATGAGTCGTTGGTGACGCTTGAACTGGACGTCGATCAAACTGCTCCGCCAGGCCGTTCGCAGGACGAGACGTCACACGAGCCGTTCGGATGGGAAACCTTCATCGGCCAGAAGGCGTTCGGTTGGGTGGCGGTCATGCTGTTCGTATTCGCGGCCGCGTTCTTTCTGAGGTATGCGTATCAGAACAATTGGATTGGCCCGGTCGGACGAGTCGCGATTGGGGAATTGGTGGGCGCGGCGCTGCTCGGCCTGGGTTGGAGATATCACCGCCAGAGTTGGTCGCGGTTCTCAAACATGCTGACGTCGACCGGCATCGTCGTCTTGTATTTGGCGACCTACAGCGCGTTCGGATTCTATCGACTGTTGCCGCAGCAACACGCGGGCGTCTTTTTGGCGGTGCTGGTGATCGAGTCGATGATCGTGGCGGTGTGTTATCGCTTGGCCGTCGTGGCAATGGTCGCGGTCATTGGTGGATTGCTCACGCCGGTGCTGTTGCAGGCGGATCACGATTCGTATTCGTCATTCTTCACGTACTTGGCGGTGCTCAATGTGGGAGTCGTCATTGCGCTGCTGATGCGATCGTGGTCGGTCGTCGGATCGGTGGCGTATCTCTGAACGCAGTGGCTGTTTTGGCTGTGGTATGGCGGCAACTATCACCCAGAGAAGTTCGCGTGGACGCTGGGGTTTCAGGCGGTGTTCTGCGGATCGTATTTGGCACACACGGTGATTGGATCGCTGATCCGTTCGCGTCAGGCCGATTGGGAAGAGCTGGCTCGATTCGTCCTGAACGCCATCTTGAGTTTCGTGGCGCTGCGTGTGCTGACCAAAGAGGACTACGGTCTGTGGCAAGGGAGCGCGGCGCTCGGCATGGCGACGTTGTACGCCGGAGTCGGCCGAGCGACGTTGGCTTGGCGGCCGAGCGACAATCGCTTGCTGCTGACGTCATTGGCGATCGCGATCGGCTTCTTGGCCTGGGCCTTTCCGATTCAAGCGGACGCGCGGTGGGTGTCGTTGGGTTGGGCGGCGATGGGAGTCGCACTGTGGTGGTTCGGCCTGCGAGTCTCCGCGCTTCCGCTGCGAATCATGTCGGGCCTGTTGGGAGCATTCGCGGTCCTGCGTTTGCTGATGCTCGACCTGCCGAATTACACGCGTGATCCGTTCGTGCCGATCTTCAATCTCGTCGCGCTGCCGTCGCTGGGAGTGGCGGCTTGTGTCTTGGCCTCCGTCGTGTTGGCCGATCGGTTCTTGAAGCGAGTCTCCTCGACCGAGCGTTGGCTGATCGCGGCCGGCGGAGTGACAGGCGTGTTGCTGCTGTGGCTGATCCTGTCGTTCGAGACCTACGGCTATTTCGATGCGCAAGCGATTGGCAGCGAGAACTTCGCGGTCTGGGAATGGCGTGGTCAACTGGCTCTGACCGTGATGTGGACGGTGTATGCCACCGCGCTGTTAGGGCTGGGCTTTCGGCTTGGCCGCGCCCGGCTGCGATGGCTGGGGATGGCCATGTACGGCGTCTCGGTGGTGAAGCTATTCCTGGTTGATATGGCCAACGTCCAGCAGTTGTACCGCATCCTGGCGTTCTTCGTGTTGGCAGTCGTGTTGGGTTTGGTCGCTCGAACTTACCAGCGTTTCAAATAGAGAACTTGACGATGAATACTTCCGTTTTTATTGCGACTCCGATTGCTTCCTGCGCTTCAGGCCCGAAGGGACGTGACTCGAAAGCCCAGCGGCAAGCGACCATCGGGAGCGACGCCCTGGGCTGCGGTGAATCGAGAACATCAGCCCTGAAGGGGCGAAACTCGTGGAGTTGCGCCCCTTCAGGGCTTTCGTTTTCCCATCCTCGCCGACCCAGGGCGGCGCTCCCGATGGTCGTTGGCCCTGGGCTTTCGAGTCCTGGCCCTTCAGGCCAAAACGCGAACGCCAACCTGAGTCCCAATCAAAGATTTTCCCATCAAATATTCCAACCGCATCGGGAACTGATTTGGTCTTCGTTCTTTGGCCTCGTGTTTCTGAGCCTCTTTGCCGCAGCCGCTCGTTCGCAAGATGAGCCTGACTCGACTGCCGTGGATTCCGCCTCGACGTCCGAGGAGGCGACGCCGGAGTTGCAAGCACGTTGGGAGTACTTCGTGCCGGTCTCAATCCCCGCCGCGAAGATGGACGATTCGCCGACGCTGGTGGACATGATCTTGGGGAAGGATGTCTTCGCACATGCTCGGCCGGACTTGGCCGATCTGCGGCTGTACGACACGACCGGCAAGACGATCCCGTATGCCCTGCGATTCCGGCGGCCGCAATTACTTCGCGAGGCGGTGCTGACGACGGAGTTCAATCGCGCGGAACCGGACGACGGCCCCAGCGAACTGACGCTCGATCTGAATCGAGAGGACATTCAGTACAACGAAATCAAGATCGTGACCTCCGGAAAGAATTTTCGTCGAGCGGTCGAAGTCGATGGCAGTGACGACGCCAAGACGTGGCGGCGACTCGTCTCAGGCGACTTGCTGCGCTACGAGTATGAGAAGCAAAAGATCGATCTCGATTCGCTGACGTTCGCGGACAGTCGACTCCGCTATTTGCGTGTGCGAATTCACCCGGACCCCAAGAGTGTCACCGCCAATCAGGATCGCGATCGGTTTCGCATCACCGATGTCGATGTCTTGCGTTACGTCGAAGACCCGGGCGAGCAAGTGACTCAGACGGGAACATTGCTGCCGCGCGAGCCGACGCGGATCTACGGTGTCCCCGGTTCATCCTGGATCATCGAATTGGGAGGCGACAACGTCCCCTGTGACCGGATCGAAGTGGAGGTCGCCGATTCCGAGTTCGCTCGTGACATTCAGGTCTCGGCCGAATTTCCGTACGGCCCGCTGGGACAACTCACGTTTTCTCCTGTGGCGCTGACGAACGATACGACCATGTGGCAGCGTAAGCCGGGCGAGTCCAAGCGGCCGTTAATCGCCACCTTTCAGTTCGAAGTGCAAACGCGGCGACTGAAGCTGCACGTCACCGACCATCGCAATCCGCCATTGTCGATTCGTGCGGTCAAGTTCAGTGCGCCCGCACGCCAAGTCGTGTTCGCTCGCCCGGCCAGTGAGGCGGGTGAACCGCAACTCTTCTTCGGCAACCCAAACGCAGAACTTCCGAACTACGACTTCGCCCGCAATCTGCCGGAGAAACTCGCGCCGTCGCCGGCTCGGTCCGAGTTGAAAGCCGTCACCAGCAATCCGAATTTCGTCCCGCCGCCACAACCTTTCACCGAACGTTTCCCGTGGCTGATCTATGTCGTGCTCGGTTCTGTGAGTGCAGTCTTGGCCGCTGTCATCGTCAGCCTGTCTCGCGCGGCGATTACGATTCACGATGCCAATGTCGCCGGTTCGCAGGGTTAGGATCGTGGTCGCAATAAGTTCCCGATTCGTTTTCAGGGATGGATTCACGAGCCGCAAGAGTGCGTGTCGCGAACTCAGTGGGACTCAGAGAAAACGACCGGGGTTTGGCCCGAAGGGTCGCCACTCGAAAGCCCAGGGCAACGCCCTGGGGAACTGAAGATGAGCAAACTCCAGCCCTGAAAGGGCGGCACAATTGACGATCGTTGGTTTCGCCCTTTCAGGGCTGCGAATCCTCTGAACTCGATCCCCCAGGGCGTTGCCCTGGGCTTTCGAGTGACAGCCCTTCGGGCCAAAAGACAAACATCACCCGCAGCTCCAATCATCGTGTGGAAACACATCGGGAACTTATTGCGACCCCGTTCCTTAGTACGCCGTCTTAACGATGACTTCGGAGGTGGCTTCTCGATTACCCCGCAGACCAATCCACCATCGAAAGTCCTTCGATTGTCTGAAAGTCGATGCGGTTGCGAGTCACCAACGTCACGCCATTCTCAAGCGTGATCGACGCAATTCGCAGATCGTTTCGGCCGATTCGTGGATGTTGTTTGCGCAGGATCGCAAATCTCGCAATCGCGGCTTCCGTGAACGTGAAGAGTTTTAGCAACGCCAGAGATTCCACCGTTTCCGTCATTCGCCGATACGCAGTAGCCAACGTGACCGGTGACTTGGCCTTTCGCAATGTCGTGTACCAACCGCTCAACTCTTCTTCGACCGTGATGATCGTCGTCCCCGTTTCCGCCAACGACCGCCCCAGCACGTTCGCAGTCACTTGCGGATGCCCTTTGAGGAACAGCGAAAACGTATCCGTATCGAGAACGAACAGCGGCATGGTTCATTCTCCGTCTTGATCGCATCGAGCACGGTACTCCGCAACGGCGGCCTGCCATTCGTCATAGATCGGTTCATCTTTCATACACCCGGCAAACCGGGCGAGTGGGTGCTCGGCTCCCGTCCCCGTTGACGAACTATCTGTCTCCAAAAAGACGACCTGGCTGCCACTGGCCAACCGTTGTCGCAACTCTTCCTGCAAACGACGAAGCGCCTCTTCAGAGGTTTGTCCCTCCGCAGAAATCTCCCATGCCGCACCGCGTGCCCGGAAGCGATGATCCGGCAGCGGTTCGATGAGGACTGGAATTTTCATGGTATGCCTTTGCAGTCGTGAACGAGGCGAGGATCGTATCAAACCGCGAGACAAGTGAAACCGTCATTCTCGACGCAGCTTGGTTGAGCGTGCTAACTCGCGATAGCAATCCGGCAGATCAAACCGCGACAGTACGCCGGGCGCGAACGAGGACAGCGGCCATTTGTAGTTTTCGTCCTCGGCGATGCTGGCATACGAATCGAGCGACTCTTTGAGCGTGACTTGCGTGACGGTCTTGGCCAGCACCGACGCGAACGTCGCGGGAGGCGTGCCCCAGCCTTTGGCGGCGAGGTGGATTTCGCGTTGACCGAATGAGGCGAGCCATTCGAGGACTCGCAGAACATCAAACGTCCGCTGGCCGACATACGGACGGTCGAGCATGATCGCGTGCGCGGCGTAGAAGAAGTCGCTGCCGTAGGACTTCGTGAATTGATCGGCTCCGCAGGTGTCCGGCCGCGATTCGCCAATGCCGCGCACGTCGCAGGCGAAGAACGGAACGGTTGGCTCGGTGGCGAGCAATTCTTTGACGAACGGGTCGTTGGTTAGCTCGTCATCGGACGACTGATGAGCGACGTACAAGATCGCTCGGCCGACGTTCTGCGGCGGGCGCGAGTAATGCGGCTTGTCGGTCAGCATCGTGACGATCGAAAACATCCCCGGCTCGGTTTCGACGGCGTAATGCGTCGCGTGCGGCTTCGGATAGTTCCGCTTGATCGAGCGGAGGATGCGGTATTCGGGCGGCGTGTCGATCGTCGGCAACTTGAGTACATCTCGAATCACGACTTTCAATTCTTCTCCGCTCAGCGGCTTTCGTTTCGCGGTCAACTCACGCGACTTTTCGCTCGTGAAGGAAAAGACTGTTCGCGATTTTAATTCGGCAACTTGGCCGTGCGGCGTACACGCGAGCGTTTCATCTTTCTCGACGATCGGCTCCGGTTCGGATTCGATCGCGGGGAGACCGACGGCGCGGTTGAAGAAGCGGTACATCGCCTCGCGGTTTTCGACCGAGTAGCCATGCTCGGTCGGGCCGACCTGCAACTGCACGTTGTCCGGTGCGCCGAGCAGTGAGTAAATCCGTTTGAGCCGCAAGTACGCTTCGGTTGCTCCGCGGACGTCGAAGTAGTCCCGTTCCTTCGCCAGGATGATGACTGGCTTCGGGGCCATCGCGGCCAGGAAGTCGGAGTGATCGAGTCCTTCGGCGAGGACTCGCGGCGGACATTGTTCCGTGTCGGCGGGCAATTCGTTTTCGAGGTTGCGCCGAAACGTCGTCACGAAGCAACCGGGAGCGGCCATCGTCCAGCGGCGTTCGAGTCCGCACAGCCACGTCGTCATCGTGCCGCCGCCGGAGTTGCCCGTAATGCCGACATGCTTCGGATCGACCTCTTCACGCGACAGCAAATAGTCGAGTGCCCGGATGCCGTCCCACGCTCGCCACGCGCCGAAGAATTCGCCGACGAGGAATTGCTGATTGCCGGCGTGCAGGTGCTCGGCGACGCCGATGCCGCGGCGCGGTTTGAAGTTCTCATCGACGTACTGCAATCGTTCGCCTTGTCCGATCGGATCAAAGATCAGGCAAACATAGCCGAGCTTCGCCAGCGTTTGCGCGAACGGCTGATACGCATCGCCCGCCTTGCCGTTGGCCGAATGACCGCACGAACCGACGACTCCGGGGAACGGACCTTTGCGATTCTTTGGCAGATACAAATTCGCGGTGACGAGGAAGCCGGGCCGGCTCTCGAAGATCACGTTTTCGATGCGGTACTGCTCACGTTCGACGACCTTCGTGACGCGCGCATTGAGCGGCGTTCGCTCCGGCTCCGGCCCGAAGCAGCGGCGAATCTTTTGTTGCACCTTGAGGACGTAAGCTTCCGCATCGCCTTTCGTTTTGAGCGAGGCTTGCTCGGCGAGGATTCGCGATTCGATCTGCCGGACTTGATCGACGAACCACTCTTGGACGACTCGCGAGAAGCGATTGAGCGTCGGCAGCGCGGCGGCGGGCTTCGCGTCTTGTGCGATGCCGAGTGTCGGCCACGAGAACGACATCGCTCCAGCCGCCCACGCTCCGAGACCGATGGATTGAAGTAACTCGCGGCGTGAGAGGGCTTGGCTCATTTCGTTTTTCTGCTTGGAGGTTGAGACGCGAAAGGAAAAGGATGACGGCTTTCGGCCATCGGCTCACGGCGTTCGGCCGGAAGCCGATTTCAGTTTTTTGCACCGAAGAGCGCTTCGCGATGTATTCGCGTCGCTTGTTCGACTTGCTCTGGCGACTCGAATGGCAGCAGCATGGCACGCATGACGAATTGGTAGCGGCGATTCAGTTCGTGCTTATCGATGAAGAACTGAAAGTCCCACGCCGGGTTCCCTTGTCCGCCGCCGCTGGGAGATTGCGTCAATCGGACTCGATCTTGCGGGCGAAACATCTGCGCGTACGCCTGGCCGTGGCTGACGCCGAAGTACCACGGTTCGGTGAAGCGCTGCTTCGAGCGATTGAAGACCAGCGTCAGCGGGAAGTCGGGGTCGTGAACGAACTCACGGTTGTCGTTCGGTGAGAGATGCGTCGGCAACGTGCCGTGAGCCGGCGTGATGCCGCGAATCCAGCGAGCGTTTGGCGGCTGGCCGTCATCGAAGCCTTTGAAGTGGATGTCTAAAGACTCCGGCTGATTGATGTAGCTCGCCCAGAACAAGCCGATGTAGCCGTTCTTGAACGTCGCGCGGCGCGGGATGCACTCGAACGTCATCTCAATTGCGCCGTCGGGCAGCAGTCGATAGCGGTGACAGCTTTCGAGTCCCCAGAACGGCGTCGGAGCTTGATACAGCTCGGCGGTGAATTCGTCGACGACGCGCAATTCCATCGGGACGTTGCGCGGTTCAAACAGAATCTTTCGATCCTGCGTTGTGCCGTCGTGGATGTGCTCGAAGTTCAGGCCGGAGACGGCGGGGACGAAGTGATTCTCACGACGCTTCTCAGAAGTCAGCGATGCGATTCCGCTATAACCCGCGCGATGGCCGGGCAACACATCGTCGTTGACCTCGCGGTGATCGACGATGACGGCCGTGATACCGGCTCGCTTGAGAACTTGATACGGCTTCTCCGACACGCGATAGCGGATCGCCGAATCGCTCAGCGTCGTGAGCTTTGGCAACTCTTCCGCGAGTCCCGAATGAGCGAGGCTCAAGACCAACACAACCACGAGGCCGCGAGCAAGCATCCGCATGGCAACTTCCGAAGTGAGAAGGACGAAGTCGCCGTGAGTGTCTTGATCGCGATGCTGACTCGCAACCGCGACCGATGCGGATGATCCTCTGCTGTGTGCTGCGGAGTGGATTGCTTGGCAAATCGCGATACCATGCCGCCCGCTGAATTAGCCGAGCACTTTTATCACGGACTCTGGTGGCGAGGTTTCATGAGCGACAACACTGATCCCGCAGTTCGATCCGGTCGGCGTGAAGCGTTGATGGTGGTCGGCATTTGGCTGACGGCGGCGGCTTGGTCCGTCACCACGAGCTATCGGTTGGGCTACAACCGGCCGATCGAAGAATTGAAGTTGATCTGGGGCTTTCCCGAATGGGTGTTTTGGGGAGTCGCCGTGCCGTGGTGCGTGTGTGTTGTGATCTCGTGGCTGTTCGCGGTGTGGTTCGTTCACGACGCGGACTTGGGCGAAGAACTTCCGGAAGAAGCTGATGAACTCGGATTGGGAGGCTGACCGATGAAGAACCTCTCAGATTTTGTGTTGGCGGCAGCCGACTCAGCCACGATGCCGAGTGTTGGATACGGTGCGCTGGCGGCGCTGTTGCTGTTCATCTTCGCGAGCTTGTGGATCGGGGCGTTGGCCAATCGCAAGACGCGCGAAGGGTCGTTTATGACCGGATTCTTCCTGGGGAATCGCGGCCTCGGAGCATGGGCGCTCGCGCTGACGGCGACCGTGCAAAGCGGCGGGACGTTCATGGGGTTTCCGTCATTGGTCTACACGCATGGCTGGATCGTGGCACTCTGGATCGGCGGCTACATCGTGGTGCCGATCACTGGATTTGGAATTCTCGGCAAGCGGCTCGCGCAGCTCAGTCGTCGGACGGAGGCGATCACGGTTCCCGATTTGTTTCGTTCGCGATTCGGCAGCCCGACGTTGGGGCTGGTCGCGTCGTTGTTCATTCTGCTGTATCTGTCCTTCATGATGTTCGCGCAGTTCAAAGCGGGTGCGATCGTGATGAAGACCGCTTGGCCTGGCTCCGGCGTGCTGTCGGTCAGCGAAGATCAGAAGCCGTTCGCGCTTTCGGCGAATTCGCTGGAGACTTTGAGAGAAGACGGTCTCTCCGTCGCAGTTGTCGACAAGCTTGAACCGTTGATCGGGCACGGCTTCTCGACAGAGCGGGATCTGACCGCGCAACTCAAGTCGTTGCTGACGGCTGAAGAGTTGACCGAATCGAAAGACAAAATTGTCAAACGGTCGAAGCAGTGGGACCGGCTGTATTTGTACGGCTTGGCGATCTTCTCGCTGACGGTGGTGGCTTACACGTTGATGGGGGGATTCCTCGCCGCGGTATGGACCGACATGTTTCAGAGCGTGCTGATGTTCTTCGGCGTGATGGTGCTGCTGTTCGCGTCGCTGCATCAGGCTGGTGGCTTGGACAAGGCGACTCGCACGGCTTTGGAGAACACCGGGCCGGGCTACGTTTATGGTCCCGGCTACGACGATCGCTTCGAGGGTCCGAAGGCCGCTCCGAATGCGAAGACCACGCCGCGCATGGCTTTCAACGAGGCGAACCCGCGTGAGTTTCTGCCGCTGTCGTTGGCTCTGTCGTTCTTCTGCGTATGGGTTTGGAGCGGCGTCGGTTCCCCCGCGAGCTTGGTTCGATTGATGGCGAGCCAGAACACGGAAGTCATACGCCGGTCGATTTTTTTGCTGAGCGTTTACAACCTCGGTATTTATTTGCCGCTGATCGTGATCTGCATTTGCGGTCGAGCGTTGATTCCCGAACTGCCGGGACAGACCGACGAGATCGTGCCACGCATGGCATTGCTATCGACCAAGGATTGGCCGGGCGGTCCGTTCATTGCCGGATTGATCCTGGCCGCTCCGTTCGGAGCGGTGATGTCGACAGTCAGTTCGTATTTGGTCGTGCTGTCGTCGGGCCTGGTGCGCGACATCTATCAACGCTTCCTTCGTCCGCAGGCGACATCGGGAGAACTTCGCAAAGCCGCGTATCTTTCGATGGTGTTCGTGGGCGCGATCGCCGTGATCGTGAACATCAACCCGGTCGCGTATCTGCAAGCGTTCATCGTCTTCAGCGCGACCGGCTCAGCGGCGACGTTCTTGGTTCCGGCGATCATGGCCTGTTATTGGCGGCGAGCGACGGTGCGCGGCGTACTGGCGAGCATGATTGGCGGAGCATCGACGGTCTTGTCGTTGTATATGCTGGGCATCTTCGAGAAGACGCCGGAACAGCGGATCGGGCAGCTCACTGCGTTCCGCCCGTATTATCTGTGTGACGTCGATCCGTTCTTATGGGGTGTGCTGGTCTCTGTTGTGTGTGGAGTCGGCGTGAGCTTGCTGACGTCTCCGCCGGACAAAGCACTGTTGTCGAAAATGTTCGACCGAGAACCTGCGCCGAGCAATTCGTAGGTTCAGCGAGCGAGTTCCTCGAAAACGTTACATCGACGACGGCAACTTCGAGCGGCCGATGACCGATGGCGAGGACAGCGAGATTAGATCGCTGGGGCGATGTGCCGACCAGAGCTTGCGGATTTGCACCCGCGATTCGAAGTAGGCGCTGACAACCTGAGGATCCCATTGCGGTCCTTTGTTTTCGCGGAAGATCGACTCGATTTTTTCCAGTGGCATTCCCGTGCGGTACGGACGATCGCTGGCCATCGCGTCGTAGGAATCGGCCACTGCGAGAATCCTCGCCATCAGAGGGATCTCTTCGCCTTTGAGTTGCTCGGGATAGCCAGTGCCATCAAACGATTCGTGATGGTGCCGCACGCCAGGCAAGACATGCTCAAGGTTCACCAAGCCGCTAAGAATTCGGCAGCCGATCTCAGGATGTTTCTTGATCTGCTCGAATTCGTTGGCATCGAGCGGCGATTCTTTTCGAAGGATTCGGTCGTCGACGCCAACCTTGCCGATGTCGTGCAACAGGCCGGAAAGGTGAATATCCTCTGACTCGCTGGTGGTGAGTCCCAGTTGCTCAGCGAGGATTTTCGCGACCAACGCGACTCGTTCGCTGTGACCTCGCGTGTAGGCATCTTTCGCATCAATCGTGGAGACCATCGACTGCACGAAGCTGACGTAAAGGTCTTCGTTCTGCTGAAACAACGCGCGGTTTCGCAAATGCGTTCCCAGAATGCGGGCGATGGATTGCAACAGGCTCGCTTGCACGCTGCCGAACTCACGCGGCGCGTTGCAATGGATCAACCAGCCGAATTGTTGTCCCGGATCCCCGATCGAGCAGAGCACAAAGTTACGAAGGTTGGGAATCTCTCGCTCCAGCGGCGTTCCCGCCAATCGGTTCTTGACGAAAGGCTTCGACCAGTCCCGACGATCACAGCGAGTACACAACCGCGCCAACCCACGTCCGTCGAGCGGCAGTACGCCATCTTTGAGGAATTTGAATTCGCCAAGATGGTCCTGAATCCAAATCGCCGCGCCTTCCGCCTGAGTCAACTCACGCACACGTGCTAGGCACAGTTCGGCAATCTCATCAGGAGACCGAGTCAGCTCCAAGTTTCCCGTCAGTGAATGCAGCAGAGTGATTTCTTCGTAGGTCTGTTCGATTTGTTCGGCGACATCGACTAACTCGTCTCGCAGTTGTTTCTCTTTGCCTTCGGAGCTGACTTGAGCCCAGGTCGTGGCGAGCAACTTTTGCAAAACCGCGTCGGACGCATACGGCTGATCGCGAAGCCATTCATCGACACGCCGCTTCGACCATCCGGCTTCGACGGCTGCCAAAACCAAGTCGTCCGGGCGTCGATCCGGGCGCTGCCGAATCCATCCCAATGCCACGGCATTCACTCCATTCAGCGGCGGCACCGGCAATGAAAAAAACGTCAACCCAGATTCCAGTGGCACGACTTTGGGACCACACGCATCTCGAAAAACGGAGACATGCACGTTGGGAATAAATGCCAAACCCTCGCCACTGGCCGCGACAATCTTTGGGCCGTCGTCTCCGAAAGTGACGCACCAGAAGGGCAGTCCGGACAGATTCGCATAACGCCGCATCTGACGAACGGCCGCTTCCCGCTCCAACTTTTCGACAACCGTGTTTTCCAACACGGCCGAATCGGCGATCTCGTCGCACTTCGGATAGAGCACCGATGTCACAAGCTCGGCAATCATGGGTTCGCATTCCCGTAAGAAGGAGGATTGTCGAACCCTAGGTCATGACGGAGATCGAGGCTCCCAGTGCGAATGGAACTGATGGCGGGACGGCATCAACCGGCAACAGTCACAACGGTTGTGCCGATCACAGCGCTCGCCACCAAAGCTGATCGAGTCCGCAGAATCACCCGGTCAGGCACATCTCGCGACGAGGTTTACTTCAGCGTTCGCTCGCGAATCCAATCGGTGTGAAATGCCTGGCCTCGCGGCTTGTCCGTCCGCTCGTAGGTGTGCGCGCCGAAGTAATCCCGCTGTGCTTGCAACAGATTCGCTGGCAATCGAGCTTGGCGGTAGCCATCGTAATAACTGAGCGCCGCACTGAAGACCGGAACGGGAAATCCCAATTGCACCGAGGTCGAAATCACCCGACGCCAACTTGGCTGCGCTTTCTCGACAGCCGCTCTGAAGAAGTCATCCAGTAACAAGTTTTCCAGTTTCGGATTCTTGTCGAAGGCCGCTTTGATATCCCCCAGGAATCTCGAACGGATGATGCAACCCCCTCGCCACAACAAGGCGATGTTGCCGTTGTTGAGGGTCCAGCCGAACTCCTTCGCGGCGGCATCAAGTTGGACGTAACCCTGTGCGTAGCTGCAAAGCTTCGAGGCATACAACGCTTGCCGAACATCCTCGATGAATTGCTGCTTGTCACCCGCAAATTTCGCGTCGCTCGGCCCCTTCAGTAGCTTCGACGCTCGCACCCGGGCATCCTTCTGAGCCGATAAACAGCGTGCATAAACCGCTTCGGTAATAAGTGTGGTTGGGACACCCAAATCCAGCGCGTGCTGGCTCATCCATTTGCCAGTCCCCTTTTGCTGAGCCGTGTCGAGCAACAGGTCCACGAGGGACTCGCCGGTCTCGCGATCCTTCACGGAGAAGATGTCACGCGTGATCTCGATGAGATAGCTTTCAAGCTCACCTTCGTTCCAGTTCTTGAAGACGTGATACAGCTCGTCGTTGGTCAGGCCGAGCGCGTTCTTCAGAATGAAGTACGCCTCGCAGATGAGCTGCATGTCACCGTACTCGATCCCGTTGTGGACCATCTTGACGTAGTGGCCTGCTCCCGCCTCGCCGACCCAATCGCAGCAAGGAACGTCGTTGTTCGATCCAACCTTGGCCGAAATCTTTTGAAACACATCCTTCACGAACGGCCAAGCCTCGACGTGTCCGCCTGGCATGATACTCGGACCTTTGAGCGCCCCTTCCTCGCCACCGGAAACACCGGCTCCGATAAATCGCAATCCCGCAGCCTTCAGCTCTTCATGTCGCCGATTCGTGTCGCGAAAGTCCGAGTTGCCTCCGTCAATGATGATGTCGCCCGGCGAGAGCAATGGGCGAAGCTGCTGAATGACCGCGTCGACGGGAGCCCCTGCTTTGACCATGATCATCACGCGTCGCGGAGCTTTCAGATTGGCAACGAAGTCTTCGACGGAGTGATATCCGGTAATCCGCTCAGCCGTGCCAGGATGGACTTTGTCGGCCGGTTCGTTTTTCAATTTGCCGACAAACTCGTCGGTCGTGGAAGTCGTCCTGTTGTAAACTCCCACCGAAAAACCGTTGTTGGCCATGTTCAGAACGAGGTTCTGCCCCATGACTGCCAAGCCGATCAAACCAATCTCATTCTTTGACATTTCAACTTTCCTAAGAAATCCAAAACTGGCGAAATGACGCCTGAGGAGAACTCCGAAACGGGCGAGGGAGTCGAAATTCGCTTCGAGGGAGTGACAGATTACCGAACGGCGGACGCGCTGTCCGGTAGTGGGTTAATCCTGGCCAATTCGACCGTCCTCGTCGCTTCGTCTTGGTGCCCAGACTGAAGCAAATCAACGCAAGCGGGAGGTTGTAAGCAAATCGCCCGGACCGTGCAAAACAGTCACCCTAGCAAGTTCCAGGACAGCTCTGGTGAGCCCTGCCGGTCGGCGACTCGGTACTTGCCGATCA
>JAYVQJ010001145.1:0-3611 GCA_043777235.1 Planctomycetia bacterium | reverse complement strand
TGAGTCATAATCCCGTTGGGATAGGGACCATTCGCTCATGCCAATCGACAACTCGATGCCAACGACCAACTCTCGGAAGTGAATCATGCACAGCCCCTTAGGTCAGACTGCTAGTTCTCACCCAAACGCACATACTGAAGCTGACAACGCCAGCCACGACGTGTCGGCACAAAGTTGATGAAGCCTTATGAATCCGCCGACTCGCTCTGCCAAAGTCACCATCACGAACATCTGGCGTCGCCATATTTGGCTGCGTCCGTTGATCGTGCTCGTGGTTCTGGCGGCGGTCGGCTGGGTTTTGCGTTTGAATGTCGAAGCCACGTTGAAAGAGAGTTTGCGATCGGTGTTGCAGATGACTCTGGAAACAGAGCACGAAGCGCTGCGAATTTGGATGCGGGCACAGCGCAGTCAGGCGGAGTCGGCAGCGGCGGACATTCAGATTGCAGCCGCGATTCGTTCGCTGGTGACGAATGCGAAGCCGGATGCAACGTCGCTGGAACTGCTCAACCAGCCGCAAGCGGCCGAACTGCGGCGCGAGATCGATCCGCTCCTCACTGCTCAAGGCTACAACGGATTTATTGTCGTCAATCGCGATGGGCGGATCGTCAACTCCTATCGCAATGAGTTGGTCGGGTTGATGCTGCCCGACGAGCAATTGAAATTGGTGCAAGCGAAAGCCTTTGACGGGCATTCGCTGATCGTGCCGCCGGTGAAAAGTCGAGCGGTGTTGCCTGATCGGCACGGCGTCGCGCGAGCGGGTGTGCCGACGATGTTCGCGATCGCTCCGGTCTATGACGAAAAGGGAGATGTGATCGCGGCGCTTGGTTTACGAATTCAGCCTGAAGTGGAATTCACTCGCATTCTGGAAATCGCTCGCATCGGAGAGACGGGCGAGACGTATGCCTTCGATCGCAACGGGCTGATGCTCAGCAACAGCCGCTTCGATGACCAGCTTCGCAGCATTGGCCTGTTGACTGAGGGAGAAGACTCGACGCTCA
This sequence comes from Planctomycetia bacterium, assembly GCA_043777235.1. Taxonomy (GTDB): domain Bacteria; phylum Planctomycetota; class Planctomycetia; order Planctomycetales; family Planctomycetaceae; genus SXKJ01. Next base: position 2,613 of record JAYVQJ010001145.1, on the reverse strand, counting down.
ATGTCTCGCTGCGCGACCCCGGCGTCGATCTGACGACCGGCGCGCGGCCGAAGTCCTCGCGATCCGAACAGCCGCTGACTCATCTGGCATCCGAGGCGGCGGCCGGGCGCGATGGACTGAATATCGAAGGCTATCGAGACTATCGCGGCGTGCTGTCGGCGGGAGCTTGGAAATGGCTCAGCGACGAAGGTTTCGGGATTGCAACTGAAGTGGACGTCGGGGAATCGCATCGAGCACTCGACACGATCACCCGGGCGTTCTGGGGTCTGTTCGGCCTGCTGGCGGTGGCCTCGTTGGCGATGCTGGCAACGATGTTGCGAGCAGACCGGCTCGCGGAGCAAGCTCGGCGGGACGCGATCGAGCTCAAACGGCTCGGCCAATACACGCTGGAGGAAAAGCTGGGTGAAGGAGGGATGGGAGTCGTCTATCGCGCTCGACATGCGATGCTGCATCGGCCGACGGCGGTCAAGTTTCTCAACGCTGCCAAGACCAACGAGAAAGCCATCGCGCGGTTTGAACGCGAAGTGCAACTGACGAGTCAGCTCAATCACCCAAACACGATCGCGATCTACGATTACGGCCGCACTCCAGAGGGTGTGTTCTATTACGCGATGGAATACCTCGACGGGATCAACCTCGAAGGCCTCGTCGAACGGCACGGCCCGCAACCGGAAGGGCGAGTCATCCACATTCTGAAACAGGTTTGCGGTTCGCTGGCGGAAGCGCACGGGATCGGTTTGATCCATCGCGACGTGAAGCCGGCAAACATCCTGCTGAACGTTCGGGGTGGGCAATTCGACGTCGTCAAGCTGCTCGACTTTGGATTGGTGAAAGTGGCCGAGCACTCGAACGCGGCGCTCGTCACGAGGATCGGCGGTGTCGTCGGCACGCCGCTGTATATGTCGCCGGAAGCGTACAAATCGCCGGAGAAGGTGGATGCTCGCAGCGATTTGTACGCGGTCGGAGCGGTCGGCTATTTCCTGATGACCGGCACGCCGCTGTTCATCGGAGACGGCGTCGTTGACATTCTCAACCAGCAAGTGAAAACCGATCCCGAACCGTTGTCGAAGCGAGGTGGTCAACCCGCGTCACCGGAAATGGAATGCCTGCTGATGCGCTGCCTCGCGAAGTCACCCGCCAACCGCCCGGCATCGGCGAGCGAGCTGATCGCGGCACTCGATCAACTTCCGACGGCCGGTTCGTGGACCGACTTGGATGCTCGTCGGTGGTGGCAACGCTACCTGCCCAATGTCTCAAACGCTTCCGTGACAAACACACCGAACACCGCCGAAATGGCCGCGACGGTTGCGATAAATTATCCGGAAGAAGAACAATCATCCGAGTCGTGAGGGCGTTCAGCCGGGATTATTCATGGACCGATACAAGCACGACGCGCAAGCGAGTGGTTTCAACCGAGATCACTCGCTTGCGCGTCGTGCTTGTAGAAAACAGGCTGCAAGCAAATTCACTCGATCCATGAATAATCCCGGTTCAGCGCCAACGACGAACACAACTCAACATTGAGGGAGACCAACATCGTGAACTGCCGAATTCTGATTACCCTGAGTCTGTTCTTTTTTTCCGGAAGTGTCTCGCTTCCCGCTGCGGAACCGCTCGATCGCTCGGTCCTGCCGATTCCGGAGCCGAAGGTGACGCCGATCACGGAACTGGATGCTCGCAAGGCGAAGGCTCCGCCACGGTTTCAAGTGACGACCCGTTGCCGTCAACGTGTTGCCACTGCGGGAGGCGCGCAAGGCGAAGGCTCCGCCACGGTTTCAAGTGACGACTCCGGAGGGTGCGCCCAATGTGCTGATCGTGTTGATTGATGACATGGGCTTTGGTCAGTCCAGTGCGTTTGGCGGGCCGGTTCACATGCCGAATTTGGAACGCATGGCGAAGTGCGGGTTGAAGTACAACAAGTTTCACACGACAGCGCTTTGCTCACCGACTCGCGCGGCGCTGTTGAGCGGTCGCAATCATCATGTCGGCAATATGGGCTCGATCACGGAAACCGCGACCGCATTTCCGGGGCAGACGGGCCAGCGTCCCAACAGCGTGACTCCGTTGGCCGAGATGCTGCGGCTCAACGGCTACAGCACGGCTGCGTTCGGCAAGTCGCACGAGACGGCGGCGTGGGAAGTCAGTCCATCGGGGCCAACGGATCGTTGGCCGACGCGGTCGGGCTTCGACAAGTTCTACGGCTTCATCGGCGGCGAGGCCAATCAATGGTCGCCGGGTTTGTATGAGGACATGACCAAGCTCGAACTTCCGGCCGATCCGAAGTACCACCTGATGACCGACCTCGCCAATCAGGCGATCAAGTGGATCGGTTTCCAAAAATCGCTCACGCCCAACAAGCCGTTCTTTACTTACTTCGCACCGGGAGCGACTCACGCGCCGCATCATGTGCCGAAGGAGTGGATCGCCAAGTACAAAGGGAAGTTCGATCAGGGCTGGGACAAGCTGCGCGAAGAGACGCTGGCTCGGCAGATCAAATTGGGAGTCGTGCCCGCCGGAACGAAGCTCGCGCCGAAGCCGGAAGCCATCAAGGATTGGGACAAGCTCAGTGCCGACGAGAAGACGTTGTTCACTCGGCAGATGGAAGTCTTCGCC
>JAYVQJ010001144.1:0-3626 GCA_043777235.1 Planctomycetia bacterium | reverse complement strand
TCGGCTCATCACGCGGAGCGATGATGGCTACGTAGCCGTCACCGCTCCGCGTGACGAGCCGAATAGGCAAACGCGCAGTTATTTCTTGCGATCCGTATCACATTCCTGTTATGGGATGCGACTCCACAACCAATCAATTCGCCGCGCGCGCCACAACCGTCGTTCAACAAGCTGCTAAAACGCGACCTGACTCACCCCTTTGAGTGCCAGGATCTGTCGGACCTCGGAGGGAGTCGCGATCTCTAACGATAACTCGGCCAGGATGCCGCGTATCTTGCGCACCTGATCGGCGTTGGACTTCGCGAGTTCCCCTTTGCCGAGATACAGGTTGTCTTCGAGTCCGACTCGGACGTTGCCGCCCATGATCGCGCCGGTCGTCACGAAATTGGTCTGATGCCGTCCGGCCGCGAGAATCGACCAGACGTAATCGTCACCGAAGAGCTTGTCGGCGATCCGGCGCATGTGCAGCAGATTCTCCGAGTCGCAGCCGATCCCTCCGAGGATTCCAAAGATCGACTGCACGAAGAACGGCGGCTTGGCCAAACCTCGATCCACAAAATGGGCGAGGTTGTAAAGGTGGCCGATGTCGTAGCATTCAAACTCGAACCGCGTACCGCAGCCTCGGCCGAGTTTTTCAAGAATCGTTTCGATGTCGGCAAACGTGTTCTTGAAGATGAAGTCGCGTGTCCGTTCCAGATACTGCGTCTCCCACGGATGCTGCCAGTTCGAGAATTTTTCAATCGCCGGGAATAAACCGAAATTCATCGAGCCCATGTTGCATGAGCACATCTCCGGTTGCAGTCGCAGCGGCGCGGCGAGTCGTTGCTCGACCGTCATGTTGTGTCCGCCGCCGGTCGTGATGTTGATGATCGCATCGGTTCGCTGCTTGATCTCCGGCAGGAATTCCAAAAACACTTCGGCGTTCGGCGTCGGGCAACCGGACTGCGGATCGCGCGCATGCAGATGCAGAATCGCCGCCCCCGCCTCGGCCGCTTCGACCGCGCTGGTCGCGATTTGTTCGGGAGTGATCGGCAAATACGGCGACATCGTCGGCGTGTGAATCGCCCCCGTGACCGCGCAAGTGATGATGACTTTTCGAGTCGCTGCCATCGTTCATGCCTCCGTTTGTTGAGTGACCGGCCGAGGATCGTAGCACCCCGTGGCGGATGCGTCTCTCATCCGTCAGCCGCTTGAATCGAGCCGCCAGCCCACTTGTCAAACTTTGACGGTCACGTCGACTCGTCTGATCCGGAGAAGTCTGAGTTCCCCGGATTCACCTGCCGATGTTTCGCAGCCCGCAAGGTCGAGACTCGGTTTCTGGCAGACTTAGACGATCGTGTTGATGGCATCAATTGTCCGTTCATGGTCCGACGATCCTCCGACATCTCGATCTAAGTAGACCCGCAGAGAAAAGTAGGCGAGTCACTCCATGACTCGAAGATTCCAGTCGCGGAGTGACTGGTCTACTTTCTCAGCGGCCAGTTTTGAAACTGCATACTTTTCCCTGCGGGTCTACTTAGCGACTTTGGTTGTGAACCCACCGGCAAGGATGCCGAACGTGAGACGATGCTCGTCGATGCCAAAATGCACGCCGCGCGACCAACACCGTTGGCTCGCACTGAGTCTGTCCGTCTGCGCGATGCTGTTGCTGTCGGGATGCACTCAAACAGCCCCCTCGACCGGGCACGCCTTTGCGACACAACACCCGGAAATTGACGGGAAGGAAGTGTCCGTTTTTGGCTCGGTCGGTTGGACCGATACCGGATTCGAGGTTACCAAAGACGAGCCGATTTCGATCACAGCCAGTGGCCGCGTCGTTGTGCGGCAGTCGGATCGCTGGGGTCAGAAGTTCGAAGCGGCCGTCAATCCCGAAGGAACGTTCCTCGTTCACGACGGCATTCAAGATCAGAATTTCCCGCTATCGAGCGGCAATCACGGGCCAGCTCCCTGCTTTTGTTTGATTGGGCGCATCGGCGAGAAAGGCAAACCGTTCTTCGTGGGTAAGTCCAAGAGCTGGCCGGCACCCGCGAGCGGTCAATTGCAACTGGCTGTCAACGATTTCGATCCCAGCGACAGTGAAGGAGCCTTTCTCGCGCAAGTCTCGCGGCCAAAGTTGGTACAACCGATGAGCTATCAAGAGGTCATTCCCACAACCTCGGAAACAGGCTCGCCGTTGCCCAACTGCCAAGCGGTCGTCTTCTATGTCGACGGTCTGCGGCCCGACGTTGTGCGCGAGATGGCGGCGATGGGACATCTGCCGAACATTCAATCGCTGTTCCTCGAAAACGGCTGCTGGATGTCCAACTGCTTCACGGCGTTTCCCTCCGATACGATCACCTCGAACGGAACGATGTGGACCGGCTGTTTCTCTGATCGTCACGGATTGAAAGGGCAAGTCCGATTCTGTCGTCAGAAGCTGACGTCGGAGTCGTATCTCGATCCGCTCGGACCGAGCCGCAGTGCGCGGCTCTTGTCTCCGCAAGGGTTGGATCGCGCGTTGATCGACGGTCAATCGACCGTGCGAAAGTGGGTTCACGGTCACCATGAAGGACACGCTTGGAAGCACTCGTTGACCAGCGATATCGCGCCGCTCTACGAACTGCTGCGCAGTGAAGGCCGCGACTGGGCGACCGGAGTGTTGCCCGTCATGACCGAGACGCCGCCGCCGCTTTGGAGCCGCAGCCTCGCCCGAACGGTGCCGTACCTCAAAGCTCACGACGCTTGGAAGTACATCGACGATGCGAACGCGAACTACGCCGTGCGGCAGCTCATCCCACGCGAGCAGCCGGTGATGATCGTGTGGCTCCCGGAAACCGACTCGGTGAGCCACAAAGAATGCCGAGGTCAATTCGGGGCGACACGGCGCACGATCGCTCGCGCCGATCAACTCATCGGCCAGATGGTTGGCGAGTTCAAAGCTCAGGATCGGCTGCTTTCGACGTACTTCTTTCTCGTCAGCGATCACGGACATCACGGCGGCCGAACCGGGCACCTCTCGCTGTTCGATGTCGCTCACGAATTGTTCTATCGTCCGCGCGAACTCGACGCCGATGGTCGCTGGACCGGTGGCGGCCTCGGACTCACCGTGCGGCAACATCGCGAACGAGCACATCATGACGGCGACGGCAGTCGCGAGTTCGTCTTCATTGACGGCGACTCCGACGGAGCGGCTCGAATCTATTTTCCCAAAAATCATTACCGCAGCGGGGATTGGACTGGGCCGAATCGCCCCGCCGATTTGCTGGCGTATCGCATCGCCGAACATCTGCCGGCAGTCAACTTGCTCGACTTCCTCGCACGCTCGGAATTCAACAACCCTGACGGCCAGCAGCAGGAACGTGGCCGCAACGAACCGGCTCGTTTGTTTGGCGAATCGGTCAATCGCCAAAAGCCAATCGACCTCGTGCTGATGAAGCTCAGCGAGAACTCGATGTTGGTAACGACCGCCGATCGAGGCTCAGCGGTCATCGAGCGGCAACCGATGGAACGAACCGCGAACGACACAATTCGCTGGCAACTGCGATACTCCGTTGTGACCGACGTCCAGCCGAACGCCGACGGACAGGTCTCGTTCGATGTCGTCGAGCATCCACTTCGCGATCCACTCGGACTGACGCAAGTTGCCG
>JAYVQJ010001143.1:0-3646 GCA_043777235.1 Planctomycetia bacterium | reverse complement strand
AGAGCTTCGTCGAGTGTGTTCAAGAACGTCCAATCTTTTGAGAATGCCTTCCGCATCGGCATCAGCGAGAGCGTCACGCCGTTTTCAGCCGCTTCGTCCGCCAATTCCTTCAGCGATTCGACAACCAATCGCGTTGCATGTTTCGTGATGTGGTTGTTGACCGGCCCAGAGACGACGACCAACGACTTGGCCTGCAATGCCCCAGCAAGCTCGATCAGCCCGCGCGTCTCAACTAACACGTCAGCCAAATCATGGCCGAAGGCTCCGGTGAACCCGCCGACATAGGACAGAGTCGAGACGGACAACCCGTTCTCACTCAACCAATCGTGGGCACGCTCTTCGCCATACTCCAACAACTTCGGCAACCAGAGGCCGATGGCATCGACACCGGACAGCCGATACCGCACCACGTCTTCTTCAAATGACCAACGCAAGGTTGTGGATTGATTCACCGAGAGCTTCGGACTGTCACTCACCGGCTCCGGCACTCTCCGGCTTTCTGTTCTGTCGGTTCTTTCTTTTCGCTGACGCGCTGAGGGAAAAGAACGACTCAAAATGGGCCTCGCTGAAAAATGAGAGGATGAAGAGATGAATCATGAACACGCCAGAAACGGCACGCCTTCACCACGAACTCAAGACATGAGCACGAAGATCAGGCACGAGACAATCGACGAAATGAACAATGACCTATCCACAAACGAAAACCGGAATCCATTCACCGTCGAAGGCCAATCATGAAGCCAGCGTTCACATCGAAGCCGCTCAATCAGCCGCGAGCATTGGTCGGGACCGACGCATCATCGGCCACATTGACCCAGACATGCACGTGTGGTGTGCCACGGAAGTGCCAAACAAATGATGGCCCCTCCAGACGCCAAACGTCCCAGATGCCATCGTTCCCCAAATCACCTTCGCGGTAGAACGACAACCGAACTTGGTCCAATCCACCTTGAGCTTCCAAACACTTCGCCACGTCTTGTCGATCCGACATGCGATACGGCTCAATCAACGCATCCAACACGCCCTGAAGATGCTCACGCTGATCCTTGCTCATTTCCGCGACCCGCAAGCCGGGAATGGGATCTTTGCCTCGGAAAGAGACCGCACTTTCCGGTGGGAACTTCTCGATCAAAGCCGACTCACGCTGCTTGCCATCGAGCATTTTGTAGAGTTGGTTGGCCTTCAGGGCCTGGTGCCAATAGATATTACCAGGATGATTGGCCGCTTCGTTGAAGCGTGGTTTGTTGTCTCCGTACGAGGGGTCGGCTGCGGCATGTCCATAAAAGATCGGCCCACCAAACGCGACATGCTCGGTCGTGTTGCCGTCACAGCGAATGGTCAGATGCCGGCCAGTCATCACGAATTCAAACTTCTCGCTCCCTGGCTTGCCGAAAATCGCGATCGTCTGTTCCTTGCCGTATCCGCCCGCATCGTCCTGCAATTGCTTGCGAATGCGGTCATGCCAGTCCTTGTTGTAAAGCCCCCAAAACAAAGCCTCGATCATGTCCTTCTGGTCGCGAGTGAAAAACTCGGTACGCAGACCGCACGTTTTGATATCGGTGATCTGCCAGTTGTTCGAGACATGCGTCCGCAGCACTTTGCGGTCGTCGGTGTAGTCCCACGTGAAGCAGACTTCTTCCTTCTGCTTTTCACTCAGCGAGTCGTACAGCTTCTTGACGAGCGACTCTGGAGCTTTTGCATCTGCGGCAGGTTCGTCCGCTCGCAGCACTCGTGGCAGAGCCACCGCAGTCGCGACACCCGCACTCGCCGCTTGAACGAAGCGTCGGCGAGTCACCTTTTCCAACAGATCCGAATTCGAACGATCACAATCGGGACAGCGTTCGCGATCAGGCATAAGAGACTCCTTGATCGATTTGCAGCACTCGCAAGAACTGCATCAGCTCAGGCAACGGCGAGGGACTTTAACAACGCCTTTTCAAAACGCAAACGGATTTCTCACACGTTCGCGAACTTCATGCGACAACAAAAAATGCTTCGCACACGCGTTGACAAACCCAAGCAAGAATCGCTCACTCGGCGCACCGAACACAGCACGATCCGGAGTGCATCACATCAGCCCGCGACGCTTCAATTCCGAGACCACCGTTTGCACGATCACGCTGACATCTTGCGTCTTCACGCTGCCATCGGATCCCGATGAAGTCGGACAACCGCCGATCGGTTCATCGGTGAAGCCGTGCTGTGAGAGCAAGCACTGAAGAGTCGTGCTCAGCGCTGCGAGATCCGTCACTTGTTGATCCGACTGCGGCTGCCGACCGATGCCCATATTGAAGCCGCGCAGATCGACGGCGGATCGAAATCCATTCGGGAATTCCGCTGAATAGATCATCGTGTCGAACAACGTCACGAGATCAAACTGTACCTGCCGAGCCTCATCGAGCCGCGTGCTCATCGTGAGGTCGTACAATAATCGAGTCAGCTCAGGAACAACGCCCGATGACGCATTCGTCCCACCATCGCAACCGATCAACAGCATCGGCATCAAGGCCGCATCCCAGCCGGTCATGAACGCGAATTCGGGCCGATTCGGACGCACCGCTTGAATCATGCGGATCATGTGAACGATGTCGCCGGAACTGTCCTTGATCGCGACGACCTTCTCGCACTCATCGGCGAGCCGCCGCACCGTCGGCACGTCGATCGGACTGGCGAACATCGGGATGTTGTACAACGTCACGTCGATGGGCGTGTTCTTCGCGATTTCTTTGAAGTACGCATACACCGAAGCGGGGCTGAGCTTGTAGTAAAACGGAGCAACGATCGCGACCGCTCGGCAGCCGAGTTCATGGTAGTGCTCGCAAGCACGAATCGTCTCTTTGACGTTGGCTTCGGCCGCGCCCGCCAAGATGGGAACTCGGCCACGAGTTTGATCGGCAACGATCTCGATGATTCGCCGCCGTTCCTCGACAGTGAACCGAGTAAACTCGCCCGTCGAACCGTTCGGATACAGACCATGCACACCCTTCGCGATCAGCCAGTCGATGTACCGCCGCAGCTCCGGTTCGTTGATGTCGCCACGGCAATCGAGCGGAACCAAGTTCGGCGTGAAGATCCCTTGCAATCGAGCGGTCATGTCGCAGTCCTGATCTCTTTGATTTCATTTTCCCACCGGGCTTGTCCCGGTGGCTCGTTGGTCTTCGCACTACCCGCATGATTGATCGGCATTGACGGAGCGAAAAGGCCAACAAGCCGCCAACACAACAACGGAGGGGTCCGTGAGTGATTGAGCATCAAGCAAGACACGCACGACCCGAGCACCTTGCCTCGTCCGAATGATCGTCACGATCAGGCAACTTCGCCAACTGCCGGCCAGGTCACTCGAAATGTTGTGCCATTTTCTGGGGACGATTCACAGTCGATCCGACCTCCGTGTTGTTCCACGATTCGCCAGCATTTGCACAGACCGAATCCCAACCCTCGTCCCGCTTGCCGGCCAGAGAAGAAGGGATCGAAAAGGTGTTCGCGCTCCGTCACCGACATCCCCGTTCCACGATCATGCACGACGAGGACCGCGTGCCGACGTGAATCCGCTTCATGGCTTGAGCATTCAACGGTGATTGTCCCACCAGCCAGCGACGCATTCAGGCTATTGAGCAATAAGTTGCTGATGGCGATTCGAAGTTGC
>JAYVQJ010001142.1:0-3649 GCA_043777235.1 Planctomycetia bacterium | reverse complement strand
CTCGATGACTCGACCCACCCTACGAAAAGCGTCACTTAGTGGGCGTGATCGGTTTGGCTTGTTGGTATTCGCGAAGGAACTGGTCGATCTGTTCGTGGATCGCTTTCGACTGTTGGATGATGAGCCGATCTTCGGCGGTGCGGAGCAGGCCGCGGCCGACGCTGACGTCCCAGGAATTCGGGGCGACGAAGGTCAGGATCAGCCGTTCGAGAGCTTCCGCTTCGTCCTTCGATTTGGCTTTGTGGAACTTCGTTTCGAGGTCGCTCGGCAGCGGCTTCGCAGCCTCCTTCGGTACTTCTTTCTTCGCTTGTCGCAGTTCGTGCAACAACAACGCAATCTGCGAATGCACCGAGTCGGACTGACGAATCACGAACAAACCGACTGGGAAATGAGTGATCGTCCCACCTTCCCCGGCGACATCTCGCCAGAGGCCGCTCGTGCTTTCTTGCAGCGTGTTGATCAGCGTTCCGAGGTCGTCTTCCGAGCGGAGCAAATCGGCGACATCGTAGACCACCGTCTGAAGAAACTTCGTGGCCACCGTGGCCGTGGTGATGCGGATCGCTCCGTCGTCGAGCGCGGCTCCGAGTTGATGCAACTCCAGCGCGAGCTGCATCGCCTTGTGCGCGGGGTATTGGCCATCGGGAAGATTCAGCGAGATGTCCTCAGAGATCTTCGCCGCTTTGAGAGCGGCATGATCGACGAAGACATCAACCTCGGTTTGTTCGCGGAGCATCTTGACGACGTCATCGAGCGGCGTCTCGGACAGCAGAAGTTTCAGCTCGCGGCGAAGACCTTTCTGCGCGGCGAGCCAACGCGGTGCGCCCTCCGGCGACATTACCAGTAGCGCCGGCGAGCCCGGTTCCCGCGCAAGCGCGGCCTCAACGGCTCGCAACAGCAACGCGATCTGCTCGTGAGCCTGATACGTCTGACGGACGACGAGCAACTCACCGAAGAGAGACATCGAGCCTCCCTCACCTTCGTTTTGCATCCAGCGCGCGTCGATCGTGTCTGTGAGCAGTTGAATCACCTCTGCACCGTGATCGACTTCAAATGCGGAAGGCGGCCCGCTCGAATTGCGGCTGAATCCCGTAGCATCGAAGCCAGCGGGTGCCACCGACGGCTTCAACGGCGCTCGCTTGCTCGTCAGTTGCAGTAGTCGGCCGATTCGATACACGCGCGTTTCAAGCGGCAGTGCTTTCACCGTCGTGATGACGATGTCGCCACGAGACACAGTCCACGCCAGCTCGGGTGACTGCATGATGCGGTTGAGGACATGCGACAACGGTTGTCCGACGGCCGACACGGTGATCGGCGTTTGGCTCAGTTTGGCATCGACCCCGCTGCGATCGATTCGAATGCGGGCATTGTGAAACTCCGCCAAGAATTTCACGGCTTCATCAAGCGGAAGTTCCTGGAATTCGACATCGGTCGGCGTCTTCAGCAAGGCTTGAGCTTCGTCACGCCAGCGCCGATTCGAAAGCTCGGCTTCGGCCGATTCGGTGTCGGCCGCGGCGCTGACCTCTTTGCCGACAGCCGGCTTTGCGGGAACTTTCGATTCCTGCGCCGGACAGGCCGCGAGCAAGGCCAACCAAACTCCGACAACATTGCGGCAGATCGTTCGTTTCATCACAGCGGACTCCTGAAGTGAGCGATGACTGGCATTCGAGAAGTGCGGCACGCCATCAGACTACCGGCCCCGCTCGCGACTTTCACGCGGGGAATGTCCCAGGGCAGGCTAATGTTTCAAACTACAAAGGGTACGCCGCTCTGTAACCCGCAGCGTGAGCGAGGGAATGTTACGGAACTCCCTCGCTCACGCTGCGGGTTACATGTCTGAGACCGGACAATTAGCCAGTCCTGGGGAATGTCCACAATCGCTTTGCGAAGACGGATTCCAGAGCGATACACTCACCCGGCCTTTCGAGGGTTTCACTTCTCCCGAATCTTTGGAGATTGGCCATGTTGCTGATGAGTCGGCGAAATGTGTTCGGTGTCTGCGTCGGTCTGATGTTGTTTGGATTAGGGAACGAGTCCGCATCGGCGTGGCAATTCGGCGGCGGTGCTGCCGTTGCCAAACCCGCACGCCGGAACCCTCGTGATGCCACGGCATCGTTGGAAAAGCGAGTGGCTCAGGAAAAGGAAGGGCGCGAATTGTTCGTGCGGGACTGGAGCCGTTCCGATTCCAAGCCGGCTCCGGGCGGCGATGGCCTCGGTCCGATGTACAACGACGTTTCGTGTGTCGCGTGTCACGAACAGGGCGGAACCGGTGGAGGCGGGCCGATCCAAAAGAATGTCCGGCTGTTGCATTTGGTCGCTGCCAGCGGTGCTCCACTGCGTACCACTGTGACATCGGAAGCCAGCCAGAAAACTCGGTTGCAAGTGCATCCCGATCTGTCGGGGGTGACGTCGCTCGTGTTGCATCGGCATCAGTTCAAAGACGGGGCCGAGCTTGCCGACTATCAACATTGGCTGGGTCAACGCCTGCCGCGCCGTCTCGTGGATCGGACCACTCATCTGCCGCTCGTCGGTGATGCGCTGAACGCATTCGTGAACCATCCGCAGCGTAACCCCTTGGACCTGATGTCGATCTTTTACCGCGCCGAGGGACTGCCGGTCCGAATGACCGAACGGAACACCCCCGCGCTGTTCGGAGCCGGCTTGATTGATTCGATCCCCGACGCCGTGATCGTCGAACAGGCCGAGCGGCAGAAGAAGCACAATGCGCCGCTGATCACCGGCCGAGTCCCAACGAACGCCAGCGGCGCAGTCGGACGCTTCGGTTGGCGAGGACAAGTCTCCTCGCTGAGAGAATTCGTGATGACCGCGTGCTCGGTGGAGTTGGGATTGAATGTGCCGGAACATCAACAGGCGCGACCGGTCGTCATGCGGGAGAAGTTCATGGAAGCGGTGGGAGTGAACGGCGAGCAGCGGGGTTCGGATCCAAAGCTGGACCTGACTCAAGAGCAATGCAACTCGCTGACCGAGTATGTCGCGAACTTGCCGGCTCCGCAGATGGCGCGCTCGGACAATCTGAACCAAGCCAAAGTCATTCAGCGTGGCTCGGTGCTGTTCGAGAAAGTTGGCTGTGCGATCTGTCACGTTCAGGATGTCGGACCCGTGGCCGGACTCTTCAGCGATTTGTTGTTGCACGACATGGGACCGAACCTATCCGATCCGCTCCCGGCAATTCCTGAGCTTGACGAACGGATCTCTCCGGGCAACGGCAGTGCTTACGGTCAGTCGATTCGCATCGAGCTGGTGAAGAACATCACGACGAACATTCATCAGGAATGGCGAACTCCGCCGCTGTGGGGCGTCGGGAATTCCGCTCCGTACTTGCACGACGGTCGCGCGGTGACGCTGGAGCAAGCCATCCAGATGCACGGCGGCGAAGGCCAACGAGCGGCCGAAGCGTTCCGCTCACTCAAACACGATGAGCGTACCGACCTGCTGGTCTTCCTCAGAAGTCTGACCTCTCCGGAGGATGGCCCCGTGAGAATGCCGCGAATGGGCGGCGGCGCAGCCGGTCGCGGAGGCGGTGGCGGCGGATTCTTCTGATCGGTCGCTCGTGCCGAGACTCAAACGCGAAGCACGACGCAGAACCGTCTGGGCTGGCTAGTTTGTCAAACGTAGGGTGCGGTCGAGTCAT
>JAYVQJ010001141.1:0-3652 GCA_043777235.1 Planctomycetia bacterium | reverse complement strand
CGACTCTGCGGCAGAGCGTCGTGGATCGGGTGTTGGTCGGCTGGCCGGTGCGAGTCGAGTTGGGACCGAGTTCGCTGGGCTGGATGAAGCCGATCTCGCTCCGCGATGTGAAAGTCCTCGACGTAGACGGGCAGATGATGCTCACGGTCAAAGAAGTTCGCAGTGAGAAGACGTTGTGGCAGTTGGCGACTCAGCAATCGACTCTGGGCACTTTCACACTCATCGAACCGGCCGGGCATGTCGTGCTGCGAGCGGATGGATCGAACGTTGAGGATGTCGTGACGGCGCTGATGAGCGGTTCCTCGACCGAGCCGTCTCCGGAGTTTCGGATCGAGATCGTGAATGCTCGCGTCGAGTTCGAGCATCCAGCGTCAAAGCGGAAGTCGTCGATTGACTCACTCGACCTGAAGGTGTCGAGCGGCGCAAACGGAGTCGAATTGGTCGTTGCCGAGATGCCGTCGAAGTCAGCAACCTCTGCAACGGACAGCGGTCGATTCGCCGCGTACTTCGGCAAGCCGGTCGCGGATTCGGAGTCGGCCGCAAAGCCTGACGATTCGCAACAGTTGATGGTGCGAGCGAAGGACTGGCAACTCGATTGGCTCAATCCAGTTCTCGCGCGGTGGCAGCCACGCGGCGAGTTGTCGGGGGTGCTGTCGGCCGATTGCAAAGTGTCGCTTGGAACGGGGACGACCGGAAAAGGAACTGTCTCCGTGCATGATCTGCGAGTCGCTGGCCTCAGCGGCATGGGGACGGATCGACTTCAATTGGCCGAGGTCAGTCTGCGCGGCAGCGTCTCGGAACAAGCCGATCGACTCATTCTGGATGAAGCGGAGTTGCGAACCGAAGTCGGCACGTTGACGGCAACGGGAAACGTGCCGGTGTCCGGTTGGTCGTTCAAATCGATGGACGAAGCGTTGCGAAAGATCGGACGCGAGACGTTTCGAGTTGATGGCGAAGTCGATCTCGCAAAGCTCGCGGCGCTGTTGCCGCAGACGTTGGCCGTGCGCGAAGGGACTCGGATCGACGGTGGTTCGGTCAACGTCGCGATCGTCAGCAAGCCTGAGGATGGTCACGAGATGTTTCAGGCGCGAGTCGAGATTGCTCGGTTGTCGGCGGTCGCGGACGGACGGCGATTTGAATGGAACGTGCCGCTGCAGGCGTTGGTCTCGACGCATCGCGACGGCGACGAATGGATGTTCGACCGAGTGGCCTGCCGTTCGGATTTCATGCAGGCTGACGCGAAGGGGACGCTGACCGATGCGACGTTTCAGTTGAAAGGGGACTTGGACAAGCTCAATCACAATTTGAGCCGCTTCTTCGATTTTGGAATCGAGCGGATGAGCGGCCAGGTGACGGCGAACGGACAAGTTCAACGACGATCTGCGCCTGATCATCAGCCGCAGGGCGCTAGCCCCGGTTCCGAACCGGACGCTAGCGCGTTCCGGCTGATGAATCGCGACGGCAGCGACGTGGAACTGCGAACGAAGGTCGAGCTGACGAACTTTGAACTGAAACGGCGCGGCGAATCGCCGTGGCGAGAAGAGCAACTAGAGATCGTCGCATCGTCGTCCGCTCGGCTATCGCAGCAACAGCAACTGAAGTCCGTCGATTCTGCATCACTGCAAATCGTCAGCGGTGGGGACCGTCTCGATCTGAAATTGTCAGAGCCGCTCGATTGGTCGTCGTCGAATGCTCGTTGGCGAGCGGTCGCGGATGTCATTGGCGGACTCGAGTCGTGGCAAGCACGGCTGCGGCCGGTGCTGGTGGTCGAAGGTTGGCAAGTCGCCGGACAACTGGCAGCTCATGCCGAGGTCAGTTCGGATTCGCGCGTCATCGACGTCTCGAAGTTGTCCGTCGCGATCGACAACTTGGACGCTCGCGGGCCGGAGTGGTTGATTCAAGAGCCGAAGCTGTCGCTCGAAACGGCCGGACGTTGGGAGACGGCGACGAGTCGTTGGGTTGCTCCGCAAGTGGTCGTGACCGGGACGAGTCTCGCGGCGACGGTCAGCAATCTCGATTGGTCGCTCGACGGCGTGAACGCGGGAGCGAGCGGCGATGCGCGGTTCCGAGTGCATCTCGGCAACGTCTCGCGCTGGAAAGTGCAGGCCCAGCAGCAACCGAGTTACTTCGTGGCCGGTGAAGCGACTGGCACACTGCGATTGCAACAACGTGGCTCGACGACTCAGGGATCACTCGATGCACGCGTCGAGAAATTGGCAGTCGGGACGCCGACCAATAAGACTCAATCGGGATGGGAAACGGCGTGGCAAGAACCCGAAGTCAAACTGATCACTCAGGCCGCCTTTGATTCGGCGAAACAATCGTTGCGACTGACTGAGACCAAACTGACAGCCGATGGACTGCAATTAGATTTCGCGGGACAAGTCGCCGATTTGCAGGCAACGCCGCTGGTCGATGTCTCCGGCGAGATCGCGTATGACTGGGATCGGTTGAGTCAACGGCTCGGCGAGTCGATCCGACAGAGTGTGCAAGTGACAGGACAGGACCATCGCAAGTTCGCGCTGCGTGGCCGACTGTCGGCCCCGGAACTCGCGACGAACACGCCGGCGCTTGGTGCAGGTGCCGCGACTGCGAGTCGCAGCACTCGCTTGTCGAACGTCTCGCGAAAAACATCGCCGTCGGATTCGTCGATCGCGGCACTGACCGGCGAAGCGGGACTCGGCTGGCAAACGGCGAACCTCTACGGACTCACGGCCGGGGCCGGCGATGTGTCCTGCAAACTGAACGAGGGCGTCGGAGTCATCTCGCTGCGCGATCTGCCGGTCAACGAAGGGACCGTCCGACTCACTTCGCAACTGCGGCTCGATCGCGCTCCGGCGATGATTGTGCTGCAATCGGAGCGAGTGATCGACAAGGTACGGCTCTCACCGGAGCTGTGTGCCGGTTGGTTGAAGTACGCGGCTCCGATCATGGCCGATGCGACGCGAGTTGATGGCCGCTTTTCCGTCGTCATCGCGAGCGGAGCGTTGCCTCTGAGTGATCCGACAACCGGAGAAGTCGCGGGGCAGTTCGCGGTTCACGAAGCACAGCTCACTCCCGGCCCGTTCGCCGCCCAAGTCGTGACGATCGTTGATCGCATCAAAGCGTTGACGAAGTCCCGCTCGCTGAAGCCGGCCGATCTGCTATCGCTGGCCGAGCAATCCGCATCGCCGGCGAACGGTGGCGGGAACCGAGCTTGGGTGACTCTGCCCGAACAGGAAGTCCCGTTCCGGATGACCAACGGCCGAGTCTTCCACGAAGGGCTGACACTCGTGACGAAAGAGGCGACGCTGAAAACTCGCGGCTCGGTCGGACTGGATGAGTCGCTGGATTTGGTGATCGAGATTCCCGTCCGCGACGAATGGATCGCTCAAAACAAATCGCTGAGCAGCCTGCGCGGGAAGTCGCTGCAAATTCCGGTGCGCGGCTCTCTGACTCAGCCGCAACTCGACGCGCGCGTACTCGAAGGTCTGGCTCGCGAGGCGTTCACCGCTCCGATCGAGAACGCGCTGGAGAAGGAACTTCAGAAGGGGCTTGGCCAAGGACTCGAAAAGGAACTTGAGAAGGGACTCGGTCAAGGGCTCAATCGCTTTCTGCCGGGGAAGAAGAAGTAGTCGATAAGGCGGAAATTGATCATTGATTATCGGTCGTT
>JAYVQJ010001140.1:0-3662 GCA_043777235.1 Planctomycetia bacterium | reverse complement strand
ACCGCTGTTTCGATGACACAGACCTGTTCGCACCACTGCTGAACCTGTTCCCGAATGATGTCACGAATCTCGCGGACGCGCACCATGCGTTCTTCGTGAGCGCCGGTCAGTGCCGATGGATCGGGAAAGCTCCAATGAAGCCGCTTCGTAATCCCAGGGAAGATCGGGCATCGCTCCGCACTGGCACCGTCGCAGACCGTGATGACGTAGGAGAAAAGTTGTCCGCTGCGAAACATGTCGAAGACGCTCTTCGTCGGGTTGGCGGAAATGTCGATGCCGATCTCCTGCATCGCCTCGACCACGAGCGGGTTGAGAGTACCAGGTTCCAGCCCGGCGCTGCGTGCCTCGAAAAACTCCGGGCAAATGCGGTTGAGAAACGCCTCGGCCATTTGGCTACGAGCACTGTTGTGGATGCAAACGAAGAGGACTTTTTTCATGGTGTGGCCTACGTCACGCGACCTGGATTGCAGTTCTGAGTCTGCTTAAATGAACGCAAGATGCGGTTTGGCTTCTTAGGAATGAGGCCGCAATAACTTCCCGATGTTACTGCGTGTCACTCAGAAAATCAGTCGAAACGCGCTCGCGTCCGGATCGGAATGTCGATCGACTCTCGCGCGGATTATTCATGGCCCCGGTGTAACCCGAAGCGTAAGCGAGGGAGTCGTCACGGTTCGCCCTCGCTTACGCTTCGGGTTACATCGCGGCAGTCTGCTTCCTCCATGAGGAGCCCATGAATAATCCCGGCTAGCGCGTTCCGGCTGATGGTCTGAGGCAACGCCTCGTTAGTTCTTGATCGACCGGGAGGGACTACGGTTCGTTGTTTTCGTATTCCGCAACGATCGTCGGCGCGGCTTCTTTCAAGCCCAGAAACTCCGCAGCTCGATTCAAATTGACGCGAGCTTCCTTTTCACTCGGACCTTCCACGCCAAGACCATCGCGTGTGATCTTTGGGACTGCCTGCGACGCCCACAGCAGAGCTTGTCGCGCGGGGTGATCGGCGTCCGCCGTTTTCTTCATGGATGCGGCGATCTCCTTGGCCGTCGCGTCCAACTTCCGAGCGACCGGTAAGAGCTTCTTGCCGTCCTTGTCTTCTTTTCGCGTATTACGCAACTCGGTAAACAAGCTGTCGAGCCTCTGATACGCCGTGACGTCTCCCGCATTGCTTTCCGGCATCTTCATCCAGGCGGCAATCAACAGCATGGGAGCCAAAATCGCGATCCCCTTGATGACCTTGGGATCTTTGAATCGCTCGGCCAGTGATGGCCCGCTGCGAACCGGCTTATAGGACTTGACCGGCGGCCGAGAAGTCGGCGTCGGAGTAGAACGATTGGAAGCACTCGACGGCGACGTGACATGCGGCGTCGTGGCCCAAGCATCCTGAGGAATGGAGACGGCTGCTCGCGGTGCGGCAGGTGACGACGGCATCGGTATCGTCAGCGGAGTTGGAGTCGCTGTCGTCTTCGGTCCTGGAGTCATCAGCGTTTCGAGGATCTGATCCTCGATGTCCTGCTGCAAATCGCTCAACAGCGAGCCTTCCGCTTCGGCGGCCGCGGGTTCCGTTTCGATGGCCACAGGTTCTGGTTTCGCAACCTTGTTCGCGCGTTTGGAGTCGACTTGTCGAGACTTTGACTTCGGACCCGGAGTCTTGCGATCGGTTGCTTCGGTCATTGGCGCGGGACTGGTGTCACGCTGCTTGGGGCGAGGCGTCATGACGATCGTTTGCGGATCTTCAACGGCCTCGTCTGGCAACGAGTCCAGCAGATCTTGAACGGCATTGACCGGAGTCGCTTCCACTTCTTGCGGTGCTTCTGCCGTGGGTGCCGGTGCTGGATTGCGTCGTCGCGTTTGATACGGCAACACGGCGACCAAGCGTCCCATATTGCCGGCTCGTCGCCACTTGCTATCGACGCCGAGACGGACTTCATCGTCCGCCATCAGCCGGCCCGACTTCGCCAACTCGATGATCCCGTCAAATGGGAGCGGACCCACTTCGGTCTCAGCGTTATCGCTGAAGCGGTAGTACCACTCGTCGGTCACTGCGGGCGATGCAGCGGCGGCGTTCATCGTGCCCGTCACTGTCGATGCCGATTCGACCGCCACTTCATAGAGGTCTTGCAGCTCGCGAACGGCCTTGGCCGGAATCCACATCGTCAATGCTTCGGGGCGGACTTCATCGTCGCTCGACAGAGTCCCGTTGGTCGCGGATTCACGAAGGTCGTTCAATGAGACCGGACCAAACTCTTCGCCAAAAACCCGGTAGTACCAGTTCTCGGACATGTAATCAGCTCCTTTAGAAAAGACATTCCACAGACCAACGATTCCAACTCACTGCGGCCAACCACTGCGTTCTCAATTCGTGGCGCGGATTATCGAAGATGATCGGAAACCAACAAGACGGACCGCAGCTACCCAGCGCGAATTCACTCAAACTTCACGGAGATCCAACACAATCTTCTCGCAACGAGCCGTTAGCGACCCGCCATCGTAAGTTCGTCGCTGTTGAGCACTCGTTTCGAGAGCGGGGGCCGACGTTTGAAGAGCGTGATTTCATTTCCCTGATCGTTGAACCGAACCTCGTCCATGAACGATCGAATGAGCGTCAGTCCGCGACCGCTGGGACGTTCCAGCGATTCGGCAGAAAACGGATCAGGCAGCGAGTGCGGATCGAAACCGGGACCGTCATCGCGGATCGTGCAGTGCAACGATCGCGGGCCGCAGTGAAACTGCACAGTGACTCGCCGCTGAGCATACGGAGCTTGCCGCGCCCGATCGCGAGCCAGTTGCCGATACAGGTCGTCGTCTTGATCACGCAACGACGACGACAATTCCAAGTTACCGTGGTAGCAAGCGTTGATGAGCGCTTCCTCGATCGCCATGCCGATCCGCAGGAGATGCACCTCGTCGCACTGCCAATGAGTTCGCACCGACTCTCGCAAATGCGCCGCCAGAGCGACCAACTCGCTGGTGTTGTTTTCCAGAATAAAGGTCAGCTCCTGTTGATTCAGACGTCGAATCAAGCGAGCGGATTGACGTTCCAATAATGTCTGAGAAAGCACTCGTTCGACGGTCGTCGCTAAATCGGAAATCAGCCGCCGCTTGGGGACGTATCCGGCCGAGTTCGATTCCATCGCTCGCATCGCCGTGTCCTCGCAACCGCGACCGGCAACGAGGATCACTGGCAATCGCGGATAGCGGCGATGCACTTCGCGAAGCAGTTCCCAGCCATCCAATTCCGGCAGATCAATCTCGCTGACAATCAAATCAGGCCGTAGTAGCGGAAGCTGTTCGAGCGCGCTCATCGCATTGCCAAAATAGCAAACGGTGGCGTCCTCCAATTTCTCCAGCACCGCCCCGGCCTGCTTGCGATCGACTGCGGAATGATCCACGACGAGAAACGTCGGCATTGAGAGTACTCCTTTTTAGATGATCAATGACTGTGGTCGCGAGACTGCGCAACTTCGGAGCGAGCGAGATGCGTCCCTCCGAGAGACCGTGTCGAATGAGGCGGGATCGTGCCTGCGCTCCACGAACTTCCGGCGATCAGACAATGAAATGTCGATGAACCTCGACGATTGGTGGAAAATGATTCGCCCAACAGCGACACGCGGATGACTTGCGATCCGCGAAGGAATTCAAATACGGATCGCAGAAATTAGCCGCGC
>JAYVQJ010001139.1:0-3665 GCA_043777235.1 Planctomycetia bacterium | reverse complement strand
AGGCGAGTCACTCCGTGACTCGAAGATTCCAGTCACGGAGTGACTGGTCTACTTTTTCGGCGACAAACTCATCTCGCCGTGGTCGCGGGAGTCGCTGTCGATCCCCCTAAGCTCTTGAGATACGCCAGCAAGTCCGCGAAGTCGGAGGATCGAAACTCCTTGAGCAACCCGCCCGGCATCAGCGATTGCGGCAGCGTGCGGCGTGTCTCGATGTCGGACGTCTCAATCCGAATCGTTTGATTGGTCGAATTCCGCAACAAATAACCTTCCGCCGATTCGTAGACGATCAAGCCGGTGTGAACCTTGCCCTTCTTGGTCTCGAACAGCGTCGTCTGATACCGCGTCGAAACATCGCGGTTCGGCAGCACGATCGCGATGAAGAGATCGTTACGCGAGAAGCGGCTGGTGACGCCCGCCAAATCCGGGCCAAGCCCTCGTCGGCCGCCGTGACATTGAGCACACGAGCGTTTTTCAAACATTTGCCGACCGCGCTCGACGTCACCTGCCGGCCAATCGACGAGCGCGAGCTGCTCGGTCAACCACGTCAACGTCTCGGCATCGCCACCCAACGATCGCGCGGACTCGGCGGGGAATGTCTTCGTCAGGAATTCGGTCCAGCGCGCGACCGCTTCGTTCTGCGGCCGATAGCCAGCCAGTCCGAACACGAAGCCGAGGTCATTCCCGAAGTTTCGCGTGAGCAACTTCGCGACCTTCTCGCGGATCGGGAATTCTTTCTCGTCACTTCCCAATCGTCGCAACGCCTTCAACAGCGCAAGTTGCTCGTCCGCAACCCGACTTGGCTTCAGAGTCGTCAACGCGTCGAGGCACGCGGTCAGAACTTCCGGTCGCGATTCGTCCAAACCTTCGACAAATCGTTCTCGATCGCGCTCGTCCGGCTGCTGCGCGAGGATGACCAGCACGGCTCCGCGAATCTTGAACTGGTCCAACTGTCGCCGCAGCAATTCGCGATGCTCCGGCTGTTTCGATTCACCGATTAAGAAGACGACGTCGTTGTTCCACGGATAGTCCGCGTCGTCCGAAACCGCTTTGACATACGAGTCGATGACCTTCGGCAACAAATCCTGCGGCAGTTGCGAGAGAAACAAGACGTGCCCCGGTCGGCCAAATTCCGGCTGGGCAACCAGTTGATCGGGCAGATCGCTGTCGAGCTTCACCAGTTCGCGATACAGCTCGCCGACACGATCGTCCCAGTTGAGATCTTGGTGCATCTTCCGCTCGACGATCTTCGGTTCGAGCCGCACCAACCCGCGCGCGATCGCGACGGACTGTACTCGATTGCGAGGCGTCGTGATCCGCGCCGCGACGAGCAGGTAATGAATGTCGTCGACCGGATCGCTCTCGTCCGTGATCTTCGCCAGCACCTTGTCGAGTAGTCTCGTGTTCGCGATCGAAAGCATCGTCAACGCTCGCGACAGTTCGCGATCGACGGTCGCGTCACCCGTCGGAAATGTCTCGGTTAAGCGGACTCGCAGCGGATCGAGATCACGCTCGAAAGGAGTCAAATCGAACTTGGTCGAATACCCCTCGAATGACGGAGCCGTCCCCTTCGGCGGGACCATGTCACCCAACGAGAGTTGCAGCAATCGCGCCGCTTGAAACTTGAGGCTCGCCGGATGTTCGCCTTCCAGCAATCGCAGTGAGAGTTGAATGCCATATTTCGTCGAGGCCGTCGATCGAGGCAGATAACCGACCGCGTACATCAACGTCGCTTGCCAGCCAGTCTTCACGACCGCTTGCGACAGTGTTTGGAAATTCGCTTGATCCACCTTCGTGACCAGACGACTCGCCGTCAGCCGATTGAACCGGTCATCGCTTCCCAGTTGCCTCACGATTCCATCCACGAGCAGCGACCAATCGCTGACCTTCTCCGCCGACAAGACCGCTTCCAGCGCCGCCCGGTTGACCAACGGGTCGCGATCGAGAAGAAACGCCGCCGCGACTTCGGCATCGAGCGGCTGCACTCGTGTTCGGCCGAGCGACCAGATCGCCTTCGCACGCACCTCGCCAGGAATCGCGCTGCGCAACTGAGCCGCTTCCGCGGCATCGAGTCCTCCAAACAACTCGGTCAGGATGTCGATTGCTCGCATTCGCACTGCCGGCAACAACTCGTCGTTGTTCGCGGCCTCAAGGAACGGCTCGCGACCAAGCTGCCGAGCCAACGGCTGCCAGCGCGCCCGCGACCAACTGCTCAGTGGTTGTGGAGCACTCACGCACGCGCTGAGCCTGTCAGTCGCCGATGAGTCTTCCGTCACATCGTCGCCGTTGAGTTTCTCTTTTCGCCCCGCCGGATACGACACGCGCCACACGCCGCCGCGAGTTCCTCGGCCACCGACACTCACGAACAAACTTCCGTCGGGACCAATCTCGGCATCCGTCGGAGCGAAGCCATAATCACCAGCCGAAGACAAGAACAATTCCGGCTCGGCCTTCCATGCCGAACCGTTGCGTGCCAGCGGCAGCGCGAGCACTCGGCCGAACGTCCAATCGAGTACGAACAGCGTCTCGCGATACTTCTCCGGAAATTGCCGATGCTGATAACAGACGACGCCAGTCGGCGAGCCTCGTCCGGCCGATGCGACGACCGGCGGCATATCCAGAAAATCGTCAGGCCGCTTCCAGCTTCGCGTCACCCAACCGGCGTGCGATCCGGGCAACAACTGAAAGACTCGCGTCGGACGATACCACGGCAACGAAACATCGCGCTCGTCGTCGCTATCAAACGTGAAGGCATCAGCCATCCGATTGAACGCGAAGTCGTAAGCATTGCGCAAACCGTGAGCGACAATTTCACCACCGCTGAGATCCGGCTTCAACCGATACAGCACTCCCGCCTCCGGCTGTTTGATCGAAGCGGTCGGCAGCGTGACATATTTGGCATCCATGCCCGTGTCATTGCCGGCGATCAAATACCACCAACCATCAGGCCCACGTTGAATCGAGTGTGCATGATGCTCGCCGCCGCACTTCACTTTCAGCAGCACATCGGGCGGCCCGTCCGCTTTGTCGTCGCCGTTGCGGTCGCGAAACCTCAACAACCCTTCGCCGCCGACGGCCAACAAGTCCGAGCCGTGCCAGTACATTCCCTGAACCCCGATTGCCGGACCTTCCGCGAAGACGTCCGCTTTGTCCGCGATGCCATCCGCATCGGAGTCGCTCAAGATTTTGATGTATCCGTTTCCCGCAACCGTGATTCGACCACGCGAATCAATCGTCATGCAGTGAATATCGTGAGCCAGTTCGTCATCCGCGAACAACCGCACGTCGAATCCGGCCGGAGCTTTGAGTGTCGGCTCCGCCGCGACCAGAATCAGGTCGCTGACCTGCGTGCCAAACAGCATGGCACAAGCGAATCCAAGAATCCGCAATCCACATCCCTGGCACCAGCCGCGATGAGCAATCGAGTGAGACATCCGAGTCCCCGTGATAGAAAAGTCCCCTGCCGAGTCAGCGATCGAAGCGCGAGACTCCATTCCTCGCCAACGTCACGACACCGAGTGGAGTTTGGCGACTGCTGCGACTCCCGGAAAGTCAGATCTTCCGGCAGCCAACCGGATGCCTCGTCACGGTCGGCGAGTTTGCCGTACTGCGGGTATCGTAGGGTGCGGTCGAGTCATCGAGACCCACCGGCATGTCGCACAAGTGGT
>JAYVQJ010001138.1:0-3674 GCA_043777235.1 Planctomycetia bacterium | reverse complement strand
CAGCAGCGCGGACGTGCCACTCGAACTACAAGCCGACGCGAAACTCTGGAGCGGCTGTATCAGCGGAGCCTTCCGTGAAGACCGATTCGCAGCCGCATTCGAGTCGGCTGGATTTCAGCAGATCGACGTTCTCGAACGGCAATCCGAACCGTGGACGACCATCGGATCGCTGGAGTTCCGCAGCCTGACCGTGCGAGCCTTCAAGCCGCAGTCTGACGGGACAACGTTCGTTCCGTTGGACCTCGCGATGCCGATGACTCAGTCGTGTTGTTCTCCCGGATCGAAGTGCTGCTGAGGCGGACGATGTCACTGAATGATCTTTCGCGTTCTCTGCCGAACGACTTTCGTGAAGCGTGGTCTCGCGTCGTTGCTGGCGACAACAACCGTGTTGACGACGTCCTGTCGAGCTTGTTGTCCGTCACCGGTGCGCGAGCAGTCGGCTGGTGGCGACGAATTGGCGATGAACTCGAACAGCTCAGCTTTCAAGCGGCCGCCGATCTGCCGGAAGAAGTGCGAGTTGGATTCATCGCGGTGACGGGACGAGTGCCGCTCTCGCGCATCGAACTCGGCTGCGTTCGAGCGGCGGCGGAACTGCGGCCGGTGGTCGCTCGTGAAGACGCGGCCCAGAACGGGTTGGCCGGCTCGGCCTCGTGGCTGGCTCGGTTTGGGGCGAACCAATCGCTCGCAGTACCGATCACGAAAAACGGCGAAGCCGTCGGCGTGCTGGCAATCGCGACGCCTGATGTCTTTCACGAAGACTCGGCAACATGGCGGCTGATCGCGGCGATTGCTGACGAGCTTTCTCGGTGATTTGGCTCGCGGAAAACCTGCTCTTGGCGAGATGGACTCGGTGAAGTACATCGCCGCCTCATTTCCCCTCGGGAACGTCTCTTTCGACGCTTCCCTCCCACCGATCTCGTCACGCCTGCCACTTCTCATGCCAACGCTGGACTCACGCACCACAAGTGGGCGACCGGCACCGTTGTCGGTGCGGAGCAACTTCGTTTGGTCATTGGCAGGAAATGTTCTGTATGCCCTGTGCCAATGGGGCGTGCTGGTCGTACTGGCAAAGATGTGCTCGGCGGAGACCGTCGGCATCTATGTGCTGGGCATCACGGTGACGTCGCCGATTTTTCTGTTCGCGGGACTGCAACTGCGACGGCTGCAAGCCACCGACACACGCGAAGAATTTCAGTTCGGGCATTACCTCGGACTGCAAGTCGTGGCCTGCGTCGTCGCGATGTTGGCGTGCTGGGGAGCCGGTTGGTTCTCTGGTCATCGCGACGCCGTGCTGGCGGTGATCCTGTTGGTCGGGTTCAACAAAGCGATCGAAACGCTCTCGAACACGTTCTACGGATTGTTTCAGCAACGCGAGCGATTGGACCGCATTTCAAAGTCGATGGTCCTGCAAAGCGCGCTGTCGGCGGCCGGGTTGTGTGGTGGGATCGCGCTGCTCGATGACATCGTCTGGGCCTGCGCGTGTTCGGCGATCGCGCGGCTGATCGCGGTCGTGGTGTACGACGTGCCGAGTTTGCTGTGGTTGGCGGGAGATTCGTTTGTCGTCCCGCCTAAAGGCGGTTCGTTCCGCCTAACGGCGGGACTACGAACTTGCCTCCCGTTGTGGGAGCGTGGACCACTGTGGCGACTCGCAATTCTTGGCGTACCGCTGGGAGTGACCGGGATGTTGGTGTCGTTGAACACAAACTTTCCTCGTTACTTCGTCGAGCAATTTGGTGGCAAAGCGGAGTTGGGAATCTTCGGCGTGCTGTGTGCTCCGCTGTATGTGATGCACACGCTGACGAAGTCGCTGGAGTCATCGGCGAGTGCTCGGCTCGCAATGCTGCACGCCAGCGGCGACGTGCGTGGTTTTCGAAGATTGCTCGGTCAATTGATGGCGACTCACACGGCCGTCGCGCTGGCGGGAGTCCTCGTGGCTTGGCTGTTTGGCCGGCCGCTGCTGACGCTGCTGTTTAATGCGACATACGCCGAGCATGTCGATGTCTTCGTGACGATCATGTGGGCGACACTCGTGGCAACCTCGGCCGGCGTGATGATGACGGCGCTCATTGCCGCTCGATTCATTCAGATTCAACTGCCACTGATCACCGCGACGTCGCTCGCGTCGCTCGCCGCATGTTGGTGGCTTGTGCCAATCTTCGGGATGCAAGGTGCCGCTTGGTCGCTGGCGGTCAGCAAGCTGCCGTACTTGGCAGTCGGCCTTTGGATGATCGCACGGATGCAACCCAACGTGGGGCACGTTTTCAACGTGCCCGCCCCGATTCCGTCCATCGGCAGTTCAAAGACCAAGCACTGGCACGTTGAAAACGTGCCCCACGAGCGGAAAGGAGCGGCGTGATGTGCGGCATCGCAGGACTCGCGTTACGACATCCGGCTCCGTGGGCGAGCGCGGTCATCGCGGACATGACCGACGCAATCGCACATCGCGGGCCGGATTCCGACGGGCATCTGGCGAGTCTCGATCAGCGCGTTTGGCTGGGCTTTCGCAGGCTGGCGATTCGCGATCTCGACCCGCGCGCGAATCAACCGATGGTTAGCGCGAGCGGCCGGACGGCGGTCATCTTCAACGGTGAGATTTACAACTCGGCCGAACTCGCCGCGAAACACTGTCGCGACGTGACCCTGCGGACGACCGGCGACACAGAAGTCTTTCTGGAATCGTTCGAGCAAATCGGCCCCGCGATTTTCGAGCAGGCCAACGGCATGTTCGCTGCCGCGTTTCTCGATTTGATCTCCGGCGAAGTGACTCTCGTTCGCGATCGGTTCGGCAAGAAGCCGTTGTTCTTGCATGAGTCGCCGAATGGTTTGGCATTCGGTTCCGAACTGCGAACGTTCCGCAGCTTCGGCCTGCAACCCGATCCGAACTCGTTGCCGTTCTATTTGCACTTCGGCTACTTCCCTTCGCCGCACACGTTCTTCCGCGACACGACGCAGGTTTGCCCCGGTGAATTTGTCGTCGTGCGACGCGGCAAGGTTGTGCGGCGACAACGCTATTTCGACGTGACGCAATGGGATTGGGGACAAGGATCGAACGGCCCACAACGGGCCGGGCTATCGAATTTGCTGGCGGATGCGGTCTCGATTCGGACGCTGAGCGACGTACCAATCGGCGGATTTCTGAGCGGCGGGATTGATTCGTCGTTGGTCGCTGCGTTGCTGAGAAAAACGGGACGCAGCGACTTGCCGATGTTCACGGTTTCGTTCGGAGATGACGCGGCGAACGAAGCTCCGTTCGCGGCCGAGATCGCGAAACATCTCGGTTTGAGTCATCAAATTCTGCCGCTCGACGAACGACGGCTGCCGGAGTTGATCGACGATTACCTCGATTGCTACGAGCAACCGTATGCCGACAGCAGCGGGCTGCCATCGATGCTGTTGTGCGAAGCGGTTAAAGAGCACGTCACGGTCGCGCTCTGCGGTGACGGAGGTGATGAGTTCTTCGGAGGTTACTCACGCTACGACTGGTTCCGCCGCGCATTGTTGGCTCAGCGAGTGCCGCATGTCGCACGGTCGTTGTTGGGACATCTATTGCCGACGCTCGATCGGCGGCGTGGACTGCGATTGCAGAAACTCTTGGACGCTCGCGATGCGGCGGGCTTGTATGCGCAGTTGATCGGCGGCTCGGCGTTCGCGTCGGCGAGCGAACTGCTGTGCGA
>JAYVQJ010001137.1:0-14541 GCA_043777235.1 Planctomycetia bacterium | reverse complement strand
CAGTTCGTGCGTGAAGAGATTCGTCACGATCCGCTGATCGTGCTGCCTGATTCTGATGACATCGAAACGCTCGCGGAACTTTTCGAGAGCCTGCCCGATGACTGCCGGATGAAGTTGGTCGCGTGCTGCTGGCCGGAAGACGAAGACGATTCGCGGTTCGCTCCCTTGGTCGATGCAATGCTGGCGGAGATAGCTGCCTCGCTCCCGATGACGGAACTGAATCGGGGGGATGCGACATGACCACACAAACGGATTGGATTGCTGTTTGTCGTGATCGTCCCTGCCCGATTTGCGAGAAGTTCGACAACTGCAAAGTTGCCCGCAACGGCTCGGCGGTTTGGTGTGGTCGAGCCAGCGAAGGTTCGATTGAACAGAACAACGGCGGTCAGTTTCTTCACATTTTGCGAGACCGTGAAGATTCGCCGGTATGGCCGCGACGGACTGAGCATCGGCCAAAGGTATCAACGAAGTGGCCGAGCGGTGATATCAAGCCGGAGTCGAAACCGCCGACAAAGAATTGGGGACGCATTGCACAACAGGCGTTTGACCATCCAACAGCGGAAGCGGCTCGGAACACGTTGGCCGTGATGCTCGGCGTTGCGGTCGATGCTCTGTGTCGTTTGGGAGTTGGCTGGTTGCCATCTCAACGCTGCTGGACGTTCCCCGAACGCGATTCCGCTGGCAGTGTCATCGGCATCAGTCGCCGGCTTTCTGATGGCAGAAAGCAACGGATGGCCGGCAGTCAATCGGGCCTGACGTTCGATCCTATCGGCTGGATGGAATCGTTGATCGAACCGGACTTCGTGTTGCTCGTAGAAGGCGGCTCAGATACGGCGGCGTTGCGGTCGCTCGGTTTGGCTGTTGTCGGGCGTCCGTCCAATACAGGTGGAATTGAGTTGCTCGCCGAGCTACTTCGCGACGTGTCGGTTGATCGAACCATCGTTGTGATCGGTGAGCATGACCGGAAGCCGCATGAGTCGCTATCGCCGGTCGTGAAGCGATGGCACAAGCCGACGTGTGATGGTTGCTCGGCGTGCTGGCCGGGCAAGTTCGGTGCGGTCACAACCGCCAGCAAGCTGGCCGAGCGTTTGGAGCGTCCAATCGCTTGGGCATTCCCGCCAGAGAACGCGAAAGATGCGCGGGCGTGGTTGAACTCACAACCGAGCGATCGACGGAACGAATGACATGAGCAAACGCGGACAAGATTTTGTCCGCCGACTGAAGCTCACGTTCATTCAACCGCCGACGATCAAAGAGGGTGAACGCCCCACGGGGCCGGAACGCTCGTTGGTTGATTGGCGAGCGGACATCGTGCGAAGTCGGCTGGACGTGGTTGGGCATCCGGGGACGTTCCTCGACCGCTCACCAACGGGCGTGGGGAAATCGACGGCGGATATCGAGGCGGTTCGGCAAGTCGAACGAGCGTTGATCGTGAGTCCGAGTCACCAGAACTGCCGAGAAATCGAGGATGCAATGTTGAAAGCGGGAATTGACGCAAGGGCCTATCCGGCTCGTTCGACAAAGGGCAAAGAACCCAACTGTCGAAACGAACTGGCCGACACGTCGGAACGGCTCGGCTTGTCCGCCGTCGCGGCGGTGTGTCCGACGTGCGAGCATCGGGCCGACTGTCTGCAACGCGGATATCTCGCACAATTGGACGCGGTGAAGTCCGTCCCGGTTGCCATCGCGACACACCAACGAGCCGTCTTCAACGGAATCGACAAGCTGGCGGAAGGGCGCAGCGAATTCATCGCCGTTCACGAAGACGCGGCGAACATTGTTTGCCCGGATGCCGTGGTTTCTGAAGCGGACCTGCAACGGGCGGAGAGCATCGTCGGCCGCGTGCTCAACGATCCGACGTGGCTCGATTGGTTGGGGCAATCGGCCAGTCGAGACGAGAGCGGCATGTTGATCCCGAACGAACGCCTTGCCGAAACACGCAGGCGACTCGACCAATTCGTTCGCCAACTGGCAGACCTGATTGATTCTCTGTTGATCCAACTGCGGACGGCGGAGCGGACGCAAGTGGTAGGCATCCCCGCACCAGTCACTAAGGCCATCGGGATCGAACGCCTGTTGCTTCGGGCTTCGCTAGAAGCCAAAGCCTCATTCTGTGAAAGCCCGTGGCGGCTGTTGTTGGCCGCGCTCACGGGTGAGTTATTCTCTTTGGGAGTGATCGTCGATGAACGCCACGATGCCAAACCGAAGTTCGACTGAGTCAACGGCCGCCACGACCAAACGCCGGATGCTCGTTGGACTGTGGAAAAATCTTCCCGCCGAAAACGCGGTCGTCTTGTTCGCGGATGCGACGGCGAACCGTGATGACCTACAAGACTTGCTCGGTCGGCCGGTGATTGACCTGACTCCGCCCGGTCACATTGCCCGTGCGAAGCGAGTCGTTCAATACCCGGTTGACCTAAGCCGCAAAGCCTCCCCCAAGCGGTTTCTGTCGATCGTGCGCGGCGTGCTGGTGGAATTTCCGAACGCTCGCCGTGTGGGAGTCATCACGCATCGCCCGTTGGTGTCTTCACTCAAGAAACTTTCCGAGCCGTTCGCGGGACGGATTGTCAAAGCGGCCTATTTCGGGAGCGGTGACGACCGGGCATCAAACGACTGGCACGAACGCTGCGACTTGGTGATCGTGGCCGGGACTCCCCGCGTGGCTGGCGAGGCCGTTCAACGCCGGCTGATTCAATTCCGTGATTTTGCGTCCGCTGGCGAAGATGGGCGCTGGGGCGAAGTTCGTTGGCGAGGCAAAACGGAAACCGGCGACGACGTGATTGTTGAGGAACGCGGCTATGGTCATCCGGGTTGGGAACGTGCTCACCGAAGTCTCGTCCGAGCCGCGATTGTGCAAGCGGCGGGACGCGGTCGAACGCTGCTCGAAAGCGGTTGTGACGTGGCCATCGTTTCAACCGAGGAATGCGGCTTCCCCGTGGTCAACAACACGGACATCGGATTGACCGAAACCGAGGCGAACTTGCTGTTGATCCTCACCGACTTATCGGCGGAAAAGTCTTATAGATACTTTAAGACTCTGCCGCCGATGCGCGACGGCTCGACAAACCCAAACTGGCTGACAACCGCCGACTTGGCGGAACGAATCCGGCTGTCAGAACGGCAAACACGGGAGATCCTCACCCGGTTGGAATCTCGCCGGCTGATCCAACGGGACGGAGAACGCGGCGGGTGGATGCTGGCCAGTGAACCGGAAACGTCGTGAGCCGTCAAAACAAATTGAAAACACCTCGTCAGGATTTGTTACTCAGATTTTTATTTTGTGTGAAGCGGGAAAAGCGTCGTCTGACTTCGGGCACTTGACGCGGTTGACGTTGTCAGGACTGTTTTGTAACTTTTGTTACATTATGCCCAAGCGACCGACGATAACCGACGTGTTGAGACAAGCGATCGAAGACAGCGGACTCCCGTTTCTGGCCCTTGAACAGCAAACCGGAGTCCTGCGGCAATCCCTGATGAAGTTCGCCCGTGGCGAAATCTCTCTCCGGTTGGATGCCGCCGACAAACTGGCCGAATTCTTCAACCTCGAATTGGGGCCGGCAAGCAAGCCGAAGCGAAAAGGGAAATGAGATGGGAACCGTCTTTCGCAAACAAACAACGCGACCGCTGCCAATCGGGGCCGACATCTTCACGAAGAGCGGGCAACGGCTCGCTCGTTGGAAGGCCGGCAAGCGGACTCGCACGGCGAAGCTGACGACCGGGCGTGACGGCTCGGAGCGGATCGTCACGGAATCGCCGACGTGGCTGGCAAAGTATCGAGACGGGCAAGGTATCGTCTGCGAAGTCTCGACCGGCTGCAAAGACGAGACGGCGGCGCGGTCGGTGCTCGCCGCGTTGGAACGACGGGCGGAGTTGGTGCAATCGGGCGTGATGACCGCGACCGAAAGCAACGTGGCCGATCATCAGGCGACGCCGTTGGCTCAACATCTTGACGCCTACGAAACGTCCCTGCGGGCGAATGGCGTCGGTGACACCTACCGCAAAAACACGCTGCGATATCTCAAGCGGTTGGCGAAGGAATGCGAATTCGGAAAGCTGGCCGATTTGCGGCGCGATGCGTTGGAAGGCTGGCTCGTCCAGCAAGCGAAGACATCGAAAGACAAACGCAGCATGTCGGCACGAAGTCGGAACGCTCACCGCGACGCGCTGGTGACGTTCTGCAACTGGTGTGTGGAGACTCGCCGGTTGACGGTCAATCCGTTTCTGAGAATCCCCAAGGCCAACGAGAAGGCCGATCCGCGACGGCAACGACGGGCGTTGACTGAGGCGGAGTTATCGCGGCTGTTGATGGTCGCTCGCTTGCGACCGCTGGCCGAGTTTGGACGCGAAACGGCCAAACCATCGGACGCAGACACCGCGACGCGGCAGAAACGCAGCCGTGCGACGTGGGTGCTCAAACCGTTGTCGTTTGATGAACTCCCCGCCGCTGTGGAACGGGGACGCGAACGCCTGAAAGACAACCCTTCGTTTCTGGCTCGCCAAGAGCGGCTCGGCATCGAACGAGCGTTGGCCTACAAGGTTTTCATCACGACCGGGCTGCGACGCGGCGAACTGGCATCGTTGACGGTCGGACAACTCGACCTCGAAAGCGAATTCCCGCACGTCAGATTGAATGCGGCCGACGAAAAGAACCGGCAAGGGAATTCGATCCCGCTCCGCCGTGATGTCGCCGACGAACTGCGGGAGTGGGTTTCGAGTAGCGAGGCCGGCATTCAACGCAACACGCTGTCGATTTTCGACCGGGGGGCGTCCGGCACTCCAACGACATCGAAGCTGTTCAAAATCCCGAAAGCATTTTGCAAGATTCTCGACCGTGACCTGAGCGCGGCCGGCATCCCGAAGCGTGACGACCGAGGCCGCACAATCGACGTTCACGCCCTGCGGCACACATTCGGCACGATGTTGAGCAAGGCCGGAGTCTCGCCAAGAGTCGCTCAAGCGGCGATGCGGCATTCGAGCATCGACCTGACGATGAACGTCTACACGGACCCGCGATTGTTGGACGTGCAAGGCGCGGTCGAATCGTTGCCAGAATTCTCCGTCACCAACGATCCCAACGAGAACCGGCAACGCATCGCCGCCGGGGCTGAGAGTCTCACCGCTCACGCCTCGAATTTGGTTGCACCACTGGTTGCACCAACTCCTGACTTTTCGAGCGTTTCGCAGACAACGCCTGTCACCTACGCGGCGTTTTCCCCCGCCATGAGCGACTCGCCAGAAATGCAGAAAACTGCCGAGAAATCCGATGTTTCTCGACAGTTTTCAAAATCGGGCTGGCGGGATTTGAACCCACGACCTCTTGCACCCCAAAAGCCCTTTATTCGCCGAGTTGATTGGTGAAAAACGTTTGTTTCTTCGGGGTTTTTAGCGTTTTGGCCTCGTTCTCGTCTAGTCTCATATCGTCTCATTTTGTTGTTGTAAGTCATGGTTTTTGGGCGATTTCGTGTAACGAATCGTGTAACGAATCAGCAAGCGGTCACGGTCAACGTCACGTTGACCGTCGCGACAATCATCACGAACTGCGACTCGCTCAGGTGCCGCCGATCAACGATCAGCTTCAGAATCAGTTGATCGTTGCCGTCGAACACTTCCAAGACAGCAGCACGTTCGCGAGCACGTCGATCAGCAAAAACGACCGCGTCATTTGCGCCAGGATCGACGCGGCGGCATCGGTCTGACTCAGAGCACGTCCGCCGATTCGCGACGGCAGAGAGGCTCAGGCGGCGTCTGACTCGCTTGTGATGGCACGGGACGCATATCGACGCAACGAATACCGTAGCCTCTCAGCATCACCTTGAGTAACCGGCGAAGACGCGGGGTGAGCGGGACCGGGTTGCGAGGCTCGGCGTCTTGAATCGTGATCGTGAATCGTTGGCGGTCGGGCATGATGTCGCAGTGCAAAAAGGAAAACCGCCGTCACCGCGCCACGGTCAGAAAGCAAGAGCCGTGCGCGCGGGCGGCGGGAAGGAATCTCAATCGTGCTCGGCGGTGTCGGCCTGCCAAAGTTCAATGAAGCCTTCCGGTGCGGGAGTCGTGAGCAGTTCAGCGATCGGTGTGTCGATTTCACGCTTGAGTTCGTCGATCAGGCGAAGGCGGTATTCCATGCCGTCGCTAACTCCGTAGGACTCACCCGCAATGAACATCGACTGGGGCGTCGTCCAGTGGCCTGCCTCCCAAAGTCGAAAGTGCAAGTGCAGCGCACTGCGAATGAACTCCGCTTCGTGGCAGAACCACTTCGGAAATTCAAAGTCTCGGAACGCCTTATCGACTTCGGCGGCAGTCTCAACTTTCGCTGCATACTCCGGTCCCAATGCCGGATCGAGGTCGCAGGCCAATCGCTTGACGCTTGATCGGTTATTGATGACGTGTGCAATCTCGTGCGTCAGTCGCCCCAGAACGTCGGGCATGTCGCCGTGTAAGAGCCATTCGCGGCAGACGACAACAGCGAAGCCCGGTCCCTTCCATCGGCCAGCCGCTTCGAGTTGCGGTTTCGTGTGCCAGTCGAGCCAAGTGGTCGTGTATGCCGCCGCTCTGTCGATGTTCCATTCTTCACCGAGTTCTGTCGGCGTCGAAAGGTAGATCGGCCTCGCTCCAACATCCTGGGGGAACGCGGAGCGAAGCAGATCGACATACACGTCCGACCAATGATCGCTCACGGCTGCAACGCCTCACGTTCGAGCCGCGCAATCTCGGCCGCCAATTCATCGGCCGCGACTTTGGTGCGCGAGATTTCACCTTCAAAGAATCCCACGTCAGCCGGTTTTGCCTGTCGCAATTGGTAGGGCAGTTTTGTTTGCAAAGCACACATAAGTTCGCCGTGTTCGGTCCAAAGTTTCGACAGACAGGCGTGAAGCGGCGAAGTTGTCATCAACCTATTTCGCGCCGTCTGCGATTGGTCGCGTTCAAAGGTGATGGTCGCGAGTTGCTGTTGAATTACACTCGCTCGCTCCGCGTGTTTCTCGCGGATGTTTTTGATTGCAACGTCACGCTCAACGTCAGCAGTTTGCTGCTCGGCATAGACCCGGTTGAATTCCGTGTGGAGTTCGGCTTCACGTCCAATTTGCGCGGACCAGTTGCGACGATCAACGATCAGTTCCGCGGCGTCCGACAACTCTTTCGCAGTTGCGCCGAGTGCGTCAAGCTGCTCGACGACTTCATCGGGATCGAGGGGGGCATCGTCGGCCACTTGACGGGCGAGTGACTCAAAGGTCTCAACCTTGCTGGATTGGCGCTTCCGTTCGGACTGCCGGAGTTGTTCAAGAATCATGGGCATTGTTCCTTCGTTTCGAGAGTGATACCGCCCGCCGACATGGCGAGCGGCCTTGGGTTGTTGCGTGTCGTCATCGCGTCGAAACCTGAACCGCCATCGGTCGAGTTCGATAGCTGGCGAACTTCGGCTCGACGCGAACAGTGAAAAAATGCGAACAGCATTGGCAGAAATACTTGCTGCGCTCGTTCGAGAAATGCTGTTGATTTCCACAGCGGGGGCACTTGATGTCATTCGTCCGGTTCATTGCTCGGTTCCTCGATAGTGGGGGTGGATTCATCGCCGCCTACAACGGAGTCGGTGGCCTTGTGCAATTCATCAGATTCGAGTCGTCGTCGCAGAGCCGTCAGCACACTCCGGCAATGCCGATCGGTTTCCGCACGAACGAAGTCTCTCAGTTCAGGCGGTGCGGACGTCGCCAGCAGCTCCGGCAGCGACATGATCGTTTCACGCGCTTCGATCAACGCGATGCTCGCCCACCTTTCAACGTCGGAGCGATCAAGCAACTCGCCGCGCTCTTTCGCCAAGTCGAGCCGCTTGGAATCGTTGCCGAGTCGAATCGCCTCCAACTCCGCGCGTTTCTTTTCGACGGCCAAGTCGGAGTTGGTCTGTCTCGCAAGTCGCCATTGGCAGATTTGATCCAGCGGCCAACCAGCAGCACTGCTCGGCATTCCTTCGGCGGACCAGCCCTTTGCGGTACTGACGGCGATGCGAAAGAACTCGGCGACGTCGGCCAGGGAGGTTACGCTCCATCTTGGTTGTGATGACCCGGCTAAAAGTGCCGACAGTTGCTCCGGCGTTGTTGCCGATTCAATTTGTTCGCGCGAGTAACTCATTTTTAATCTCCTGAAAATTGGTCGCAGTGATTTCGAGTCCGGGTGACGTATCGCCTTCTGGCTTGCAGCCGATCAAGTCGAGGATCAATTTCGCGGCCTTCAAATCGCGATTCCGGGCGAGCATGACCAACGCGCGAACGATGGCCGACACGTCGTCCTCGGTGACTGCCGCCAGCATCGCCGTGCGGAGCTTTTGCACCTTCGATGCGTGCGGATTGCCGCGCCCGAACGTGTTGCCGATTCCGAAACGGCCAGCCTGACCGCGACCGTTCTCAACCGCTGGTGACGGACTCCTGAACATCGCGGATTTCTCCTGAAAAGTAGTTGGTTCGATCCTGAAAAGTTCTCACAGACGGAATGCGCGCGTCGTTGAGTTACCCGCGCGCCGTGGGGTAGCCAGGAGTACCTTGATACGCCCCCCCCACTTCCCGGCCGCGCCGATGCTCAGCCAGTCGCGCGTTGATCCGTTCGGCGCGACCACGCAACGCCAAAGACATTTGCGGCACTGATGGCGGTCGTCGGCCTCGTGTCGCAGGTCGGTTGATCCACAAGCGGGACAGGTCGGCGTTGTCATGGCGTCACCTCGCGGCAACGGCGGTCGGTGATGCTCAACCCCGGCGGGACTTCGATCCATGCGGCGGCGTGGGTGGGAGTCGCGGGTGGGTGGCACTCACCGCAAATCAGGTGCGGGCCGTGATGCGAACGCCAGAGTCGGCCAGAGCCGCAGACTTCGCATGGGGGTGGCGGGTGTGATGCCGGAGATGACGGACTTGCCGGAGTTATTTCCAGCCCCTTCCCATAGTGTGTTTCGTCGTGTTTGTGTTCGACATCGCGTGAGAGAAGGGCTGTAGCATCTCCGGCATCTCCGGCGGTCTCACCGCTTACGAACCATGCGGAGGTCTTCTTTCGGTTCGGCCGGCGGTCGATGAATCGGCCGGATACGACTCGCCCGCGAAGGTGCCCCAACTTCTTTCCAAACGAACCGGGTGACGGCAGCGGATGCCCAGCTTGGGGCGGGCAAAGTTCCAAGACGGCGTTGCGGACTTGTTCGTATCTATCCGAGTGTTGGATCAGTCGCGTGAGAATCTCCGCCGTTGTCAGTCCAAAACAATCGGGGTCGAGTTCATCCCAACCGGCAAGCAACTCGCGCAGGGCAATGGCCTCGCGGTCAGACTGTTCGACCAGTTCGGTTCGGGTCGCTCCAGGATCAGCCTGCCCGCACCAGACGACCGCTTGGCGAATCAGGTCTGACCACCCCTCAAACGAACCCCACGTCGGAAGTTTTTGTTGATGACGTCCCGCCTGACAGAACGCCGCGAGGATCGTCAACGCATCGGCCAGCAGCTTCGGTCGATGCTCGCGGACGTAGGCTCGCAAGTTGGGATGCTTGAAGCCGTCGCGCTGCTCTGGATTCTCCAATCGCGAGTCCAAGCGAATGTGAGCCACACGGCGAGACGTGTCCGCATGAAGAACCACATTGTTCCCGGTTGCGCTCCACGTCACCAACAACGGCAGTTCGACAATCTCGCTCGCCCCCAAAACGCGATCTTTCCACACGGTCGCCGTCAACGCCGCGTCCAACGACGCGCACCCCAAACCGCCGATGATGTTGTCGATCAGACACAACGTATCTCCCGCGAGTGCCAGAGCCGTGATTCGCTTCCTCGCTTCGTCATCGTCTTTCGGATTCGACATACGGGACATCTCGCGTCCCGTCACGATCAACGCCACCACGTCGCAGAGCAGCGACTTGCCGGAGCCTCGGATATTGGCATCAACCAAAAACAACGGAGCCGGTCCACTGAATGCGAATCGAGCAAGCGGAGTCAGCAGATAGGCAAGCCAAGCCGAACGATGATCGGGCTTGGCGAATGGAAAGTCAGCCACGACATCCAGCAGCGCAGCGGCGGCACGAATCGCATCACCGTGAGACGGACGCTCGACAATCGGAAACGCGATGCCTTGCGGATCGAACAGCAACCCGGTTGCCGGATCGAACCCCGGCGAGTTCAACACCGAACCGTCCGGCCGCAACACGGGTGACGTGACCACTCCCGTAAGTGACCGAATCTTTGGCCACTGTCCCCGCGCGGCGATGGCCTCATAACACCACTTCGGCGGGTGGGCCGGCTTGTGTTCGTCGTCATCGCCAACAATCACGAACCGTGCGAACCGCGTCAGCCGCTCACGCAGTCCCGGCAGCGACAACGGCAGAACGCGGGGAACATCTTCCGGCCGGTCGATGCCATCCCGCGTCGGACTCGTGACGACGTGAACCAGTCGCCCCGCGCGTTGATAGAGGTTGTCGTCTTTCGCGAGTGCTTGAATCACGGACTCATTGACGATCGCTTCATCGGTCGAGACGACAATTTCCACGCGGTCGTCTTTGCGCTCTGGCTTCTGCGGCGGAGTCGCAGCCTTGAGCAACTCGCGAAATTCGTCGGCCGAATGAGCGACCAAGAAATCGTCCAAGCCGATCTTGGCTGGCTCGCCCTTCGCGTCAGGCGAACCATTCGGCAGCCGCACCACTTTGACAACGGCCCCGCGTTCGACCAGTGCTTGTGCGAGATTCCATTCTGCCCATTGCACGGACGGTTTCTCGGCGAGGTCGGAATCGAACACGATGAAGACTTCGCGCCCAGCCAAATGCACGTCATCGAAATCGGGAATCAGTTCACGTTTGCCGAGCTTCTTTCCGTCCGCTCCCTTCTCACGCTTTCGCGACCACGCATCGACACCGCCCAGCCCGATACAAGCGAAGCCCTCTTGATCGGCTTTCGCGGATTTCTTTTCGCCTTCGGTGACGAGTAGCGGAGTTCTCACGTCCGACAACTTCGCGCAGGTCTGCGGAGGAAAGTGGAGCTGGAGTGTTGAACCCTTTGGTGATTCGTATTTGATCGACTTGCCGTTCGACTTCCCCGGCTTGCTGTTCGTGCGCGGCGTGTCGGGCTTGATCCGAGCGAACTCCGCAACGGGGATCAACGAACCATCCGCGCGGCGATACGGCAGTAACAAGCACGCTCCGAGTTTGTCCGCTCGCGACCAGCGTAGGACGTTCGCCACTTCTCGCGCATCGCGAATCGAACGAAACCCGCAGGCGGCAATCTGCTCGTCCGATAGTCCACTCTTCCGCAGATCGGCAAGGTGATTCGGAGCAAGGTGATTCGCGCTCATGCTGACACCCCTCTCTCGATTAGCATCGCGCCGAGTGATTCGACGGCGTCGGTCGCAGCGAGAAATGCCGCATGACTTCCTCCCTGGCGGTCGGGATGCCACTTCGCCAACACGGTTCGACGCCAATTCTTGAGCACGTCGGTTGCGAGCGCGGTCGTCTGCGGTTCGTCGATTGATTGATCGTCGGCCAACGTATCGAGTCGCCGCGCGACCGCTTCCGCCAGTGGCGTGAACCGCTCCGCAAACCACTCTTGCGAGTCCAACCACGCGAGATACCAGCGCGGCACGTCTTCGATTCGCGCGCCGTTGAATTTTCCGAAGGTGAGCCGCATAATCCGAGAGTCCTTTCGCCGGGACAAAACCGATCCAAGATGCAAGCCCGCGATTCGCCGTCGCGGGTTTCGTCGTTTCAAATGCCGGCCTCTTGCAACAAGCGGTTCGCAGTCTCAGCTTGAACGCGGCGTTGCTTCGCCGTGAATGCCGGCGTCGGCTGCTGGTCGGCGTTCTGCGCTGCGATGAAGCGAGCGATCGCCTCGGACGACGTGAATCTTTTGCCGCCGACGAGCAGCGTTTCGAGCTTCGCGCCACGAACACCAGATAGCCGCCAGCGGTGCAGAGCACAGACGGAAGGATTGCCGGGAATGACGTGGCTGGCCTTCTGGAATGGGATCAAGTCTTCAAGGGTCGAGTCGATCATTTTCTTTGGTCTCCGTCACGAGTGATTGCAGTCGCGACGGAACAAATACCAACGAAAACGCCTCGCACAATTTGCTATGCGAGGCGTGCGGACATTCGCTGAGATGTGCGGACTTCGTGCGGACTTCAGACCGTCATTTCGTCGTTGTAATTCGGTGGGAGACAGTCCAAGGCGAGGCGCACCGACTTCGTGGTTGAATCGGGATGCTGACGGAGTGTGCCGTCTTTTCGTCGCCGATTGAACGTGTCGAGACTTCGGCAATCGAGGTTCAGCCGCGCGAACATTTTCAACCAGTCGGCTGGCGAACGTGCAATCGACCACGTCATCACCGACCGCTCTTGTTCGTTCTGCAACGCAATCGCCAGTTGCTTCAAGAGCACGGCATCGAACCGCTTCTGCAATCGACTCTGAACCGTCTCCCACAACTCCGGCGGGACAGCATCAACCGCAACGGCGTCGGACAACTTGGATGGCAAGTAGACGAGCTGAAACTCCAAGCGAGCGGAGCTCCCAACATTCTCGGCGATTTCCGCGAAGGTGCGCGCGTGCCAATCACCGATCGACACGCCTGTTGCCGGGTAGTCGCAGCGTCGCGCGATTTCGCCCGCTCCGTCGTTCAGGCGTTGGTCAATTTCGCGCAGGTCACGATTGAACCGCCCGACCAGCATCGGCAGCCAGTCAATCTGAGCGGGGCCAATGCGGGTCATCTTCCAAATGCCATCCACGAGCGAGCGAGCCAACCAGCACGCAGCGGCCACGTCATCCGCAGCCGGGTATTCGTCGGGGAACCGCTCGGTCCCCTCATCCGTCACTTTGACTGCTTTGCCCGCGTTTTTCTTCGCCATGTTGTCCGCCTCTTGATTGCCGAGTCTTGAAAAGAGAAACAACGCGGAAGCGAGTTCAAGAAATCTCGCTTGTCGGATGGCCGTCCTATCCGCGTCGATGCGAAGTGTAACCGATCAACCACAAGCAGCCGCCGTCGATGCCGCCAGTGAATCCATCTTGGTCGAGTAGTGCTCGCTCATGTCGATGGCGGAGTGCCCCAACAACGCTTGTGTGCTTTCGATTCCGAGTTGCTCACGCACGCGAGTTGCCGCCGTGTGTCTCAACCAATGCGGCGTCCAACAATGTTGCTCCCGCCATTCCGAAGCGAGCCGACGACGTTCGGCCTTTTCTTTCGCGGAGAGTTTCTTGGGAATCTTCAACAGTTTCTCCGGCATCCCGAACACGATTTCACAGCCACGAGTGATCGCTCGGCAGTACGCGCAACGAGTGATCGCAAACAATGGCTTGCCGGGATCGGCCGAGAGATACCTCTTGAGGATCAGTTGCACCTTGGGACCGAAAAAGAGTGTCCGCGACTTTCCTTTGTGCTGGCACTTGTGATCGGCCAGCTTCGCGGACCACACGTCGCCGGAGCGGTCAATCATCGCAGTCGAGAGCATCAACAATTCTCCGCTCCGCGCTCCGGTGAGCAGTTGCACGTCAATCAGGTCACGGACCAACGGACGGACCTGTTCTTTCACCCCGTCGATTTGCTCTTGAGCAACCGCCGTTCGTTGCGGCAGGTCGCGAGCCTCGGTTCTGCCGGCCAGCAACGGCGAGACGGCTTCCAACCGTTGCAGCGTTTCCACAGGGACGAGTTCGTTCTCGACTCCGAAGCGAAACATCCGCCGAATCTTGCCGACGTTGCTGTTGATCGTATTCCGCGCCCAACCCGCTTCCACCATCTT
Organism: Planctomycetia bacterium; assembly: GCA_043777235.1. Lineage (GTDB taxonomy): Bacteria > Planctomycetota > Planctomycetia > Planctomycetales > Planctomycetaceae > SXKJ01. The sequence continues at coordinate 816 of JAYVQJ010001137.1, read as the reverse complement.
CGCGCGAACGGCTTTCAACGCCAGCGGGCCGAAGTCTTTCGCAGCCGTCAGGCCAAACAGTTCACGGAGCGGTCGCACCGCGGCGCGGATGCAATGCTGCTCGGAAGTTGGTTCGCCATTCTTGACGTAGTGCCCTTCGGCGTAGGCCAGAAACGCCACGATCAATTCCGCGATGCTGGGGCCGGGATCGTCAGACTCGGTTCCGCGAAATGTTCCACGATTGGAACCGGTCGCCAGAGGATCAATCAGGACACCGGCCGAGAACTTGGCGATGAGTTCGCCGTACTTGATGCGGCTTTCCTCGGAACCGAAGGGGCCAAGCAGATAATCGCGGCCGTCAATTCGGACGCGGGCTTGTGGTTCGCGGCCAGCGGCTTTGTAAAGCAAATACGAGGGAATGACGTTCTTTTTGCGTGCCATGTGCGGAGTCCTTTTCATTTCGTGTAACCGTTACACGATTGAACTAGGTTTTTCACCGCACTGCCGAACGTCGGCAGGTAACGTAACTCGTTTCGGTATCAAGAACTTTAGGAAAATCGGGCTGGCGGGATTTGAACCCACGACCTCTTGCACCCCAAGCAAGCGCGCTAGCCAGACTGCGCTACAGCCCGTGAAAGAATCGGCGAAGCAAATGGACTCAGGATGTCCTCCTGATGCTTGCCGATGGCGGGCGGAGTTATCGCAGTGGGGCTTGGGAATTACAAGCGCGACAACTCGTGTGCGGCGACATCATCCGGACGAATTCGGGCTCTCCGCCACTCTTGTTGATTCTTGTGTTGCCGATCCAATCAGCCGGAACGCGCTAGCGTCCGGTTC
>JAYVQJ010001136.1:0-3687 GCA_043777235.1 Planctomycetia bacterium | reverse complement strand
ATTCGGCGAGGCGAAGCGAATGGCGACTTTGCAAAGCTTTGAGCTTGATCGCGTTCCCGACATCACGGATGTCGGCATCGGACATTTGGTCGCGATGCCCAAACTCACGAAGATCCTCCTCGCAGGATTGCCTGTGACCGATGCCGCCCTGGCACACTTAGCGAAGATGGAACAACTCCAGAGCATTCGGCTCGTCAAGCTACCAATCTCCGACGCTGGGTTGTTGCAATTGGCACCGCTGAAGAATTTGGAGTCGCTGACGCTCAATCAATTGAACGTGACCGCCGCCGGTGTCGCGGCCCTGCAAGAAGCCCTGCCCAACTGCAAGATCGAGTGGGATTCTCCCAAGACCGCCGACCGATTCACCAACACGCTCGGCATGGAGTTCGTTCGCGTGCCGAAAGGCAAGTCGTGGCTCGGCGGGGGCGGCGGCAAGCCGGGGACTCAGCCGGTGGAGTTCAAAGAAGACTTCTATCTCGGCAAGTTCGAGGTCACGCAGGAAGAATGGCAGAAGGTGATGGGCACGAACCCCAGTTCCTTCTCGCGTCGCGGCTCGTACAAAGATCGCGTGAAGGACATATCTGATGCGGACCTCAAGCAGTTTCCTGTCACGGGGGTAACGTGGAACGACTGCCAAGAGTTTGTCGCGCGGCTGAACGCGACGACGAAGGAGGACGGTTGGGTTTATCGGCTGCCAAAAGAAGTCGAGTGGGAGTATGCCTGCCGAGGCGGCCCGCTGGCCGATCCGTCCGAGAGCGCGTTCGATTTCTATCTCGCGACTCCCACGAATGAATTGCTTCCGGGCCAAGCGAGCCTCAATCGCGGAAATGATCCGGCCTACCCGAACAAGGTCGGATCTTATCCGGCCAATCGGCTGGGTCTGCATGACATGCACGGCAACGTCTGCGAGTGGTGCGACGACGAAGTTCCGCTCGATCCGAAAGCCCCCGAACAGGGATTGGGCCGCATGACCCGCGGCCACGGCTGGATCAACGACCGCCGCTACCACGGTCAGGCGGCACAACGCTACGCACGTCCCGCCTCAACGCGAGACGAGAATCACGGCCTGCGCGTCGCTCGCGTGCGAACAACGACGCAAACCGCCACCGCGTGGCAGCCGCTGTTCAACGACAAAGGTCTGAGCGGTTGGACGAAAGGCAACACAGGCAGTGCCGACATCGTGATCGAGGACGGCCAACCGACCTTGCGGCTGAAGGAGCCTGTCACGCTGAGCAGTTTGCCGATCGGCGATTACCAACTGCGTTTCGAGTACAAGCCCTCATCCGGCCAGTATGGTGGTGGCGTGCATTTGATGGGACTGCCGAACAGTTCGTTGGCGCTGGGATTGGGCGATCTCAAGACTCCCAACATCATGGGCCACGCCTGCCGTTTTCATGCCGCCGAAATCCAAGCGGGTCAATTCGTCCGCATCGGCGAACCAGTGCCCGAAAAAACGCTGACCCGCTTGCCCAACGTCTCGCTCAACCCGACGACCCCCTGGCAACAATTTGAGGTGAGTCGCCTGGGTGATTCGTTCGTCTTCCGAATCAACGGCAAGCCGGCCGGAGCCTTCACCAACGTCCGCTGGCTCCGCGACGGCAACGAGGAAATCCCCGCACAGCGAGCCCCGATTGTCTTCTGGGCCTTCGGTGGCCCCGGCCAGTTCCGCAACGTCGAGATTCGCGAAATCAACGCGCTGCCGCCGGAAATTCTGGAACAAGCCGCGTGGCAGCCGCTGTTCAACGGCAAAGACCTGACCGGCTGGACGAAGACGAACCCAGCGGTCAACACGGGACGAGGCGAGGTCGTCAACGACGACGGGCAGCCGGCGCTGCGGCTGACGAAGCCGTTTGGTTTGGGGACGAACTCGGAGTTCGGGAGCTATCATCTGCGCTATCAAACCAAAGCCGACGCCGGCGCGGGTGGCGTGCATCACGTCTTTCGCAAGGGTGTTGGTTTTTCATTGGTCTGTCTCGTCGATGGGCAGTCCGTGACGCCGCAGCTTTCTTGTTTTGGCGGAGCGACGTTTCAAAAAGCGATTTGGCGGGCGGGTCAATTCGTCGCGGAGGGCGAGCGGCTCAATGCTCCGACGAAGTTGGCGTTCCCGCCCGTCCCCGCTGCCATCGGCTGGCAAACGGTCGAGATTCTTCGGCTTGACGATTCATTCCTGTACTTGGTCAACGGCCGGCTGGCCGGTGCGATCACGAATCTCCGCATCGTGCGCAACAACGAATCCGAACGACTCGGAACGACGCCGCTCGAATTTTTCGTCGGCTCGATCGGCCCCGCGTCGTTCCGCAACATCGAACTTCGCGAAATCACCGCGCTGCCGCCGGAGCTTCTGCAAAATCTAACGGGAGAATCGAAATGACGAACCGACGCGACTGGCTAACTTCATTGGGAGCATTGACGGCTGGAAGTCTCGCAGCCGGAAGCTTCGGGCCTCGGCTCAATGAGGTGTTTGGCGTCGATGAAACGAACAATCCCGCAGCGAACGTTGGGGATCGGACTTCGACGATCAAGATCACGAAGCTCACCGCGACGCCGATGCAGCGAAAGGTGTTTCTCAAGCTGGAGACGAATCACGGCGTCACCGGCTGGGGCGAGATTGATCAGCTTGAGCCGTATGTCGCGGCCATGCTGGCGAAGTCGTTGTTTGAATTGCTCGACGGCGAGAACCCGACGCGGATCGAACATTTGTGGCAGAAGATTTATCGCTCGCATCGCGACATGCGCGGCGGGCCGTTCATGACGCACACGCTGGCCGGGATCGACATGGCGTTGTGGGACATCACCGGCAAGCTGTGGGGAGTGCCGGTCTATCGGCTGCTCGGCGGGCCGACGCGCGACAAGCTGCGATTCTATCCGACGCCCAACGCCACCAAAGTCGGATGCGGCCCGCAACCGTTCTCCGGGACTCCGCAGCAAATCGAAGGCTTTGTGAAGTCGGTCGAGAACGCTCGCAAGCAAGTCGGCCCTGATGGCATCGTGATGTTCGACGCGCACTGCGCGATGCCGCCACCGTTCCTGATGCAGTTCGCGGCGGCGGTCAAACCGTATGACCTGCTCTACATCGAAGAGCCGGCCGTCCCCGGCAACATCGAAGTCTTCAAACGGCTGAAGCAGCACATCAGCATCCCACTCGCCGTCGGCGAGCAAGCCCGCACGATCTGGGACGTCATCACCTATCTGCACGAAGGCTGCGCCGACATTCTGCAAGTCGATTGTGCTCACACCGGCGGCATCACGCAGCTTCGCAAGATCGCGATTCTCGGCGAGGCATATCACGTCCCGATTGCTCCGCACTGCGTGACGACCGACCTCGGTGCGACGGCGAGTTTGCATTGCAGCGCGGCGGTGCCGTTCTATTTGATCCACGAGTATTACCCCAGCATCTCGCCGCCGGGCCTCGTGACGAAGAACTGGTCGATCGACAAAGACGGCTACGCCTCGCTGCCTCAAGGGGTCGGCCTGTGCTGCGAGATCGACGAAGCGAAGCTCGCGGAGATCGCGAAGACACCCAGCAAACCCGAATGGCCCACTCGCGGCCGAAACCCGGACGGTTCGATCGCGGATTACTGAACGCATTTGAATTGTGCGGTTCGCGAATCGTAGGGTGGGACCAGCGCAGCGCCGGCCCACCATGCACTCGTTGATGTGGTGGGCCGGCACCGCTTGATGAGGTGG
>JAYVQJ010001135.1:0-3687 GCA_043777235.1 Planctomycetia bacterium | reverse complement strand
TCAGCGAGGGAAACAAAGGGAAACGCCTCTTGTCATCGCCCTCGCTGACGCTGCGGGTTAGTAAAGTAAGTGCCATTGCGCGCTAGCGTCCGGTTCGGTCGGCTTTTGAGGCTCCGAACCGGACGCTCGCGCGTTCCGGCTGATGGGCGTAGCGCGCGAATCAACCGAACCAGCACTTCGGAGTTGTGCCTCGTGCTGAAGTCAGCGACGCTCGTTCATAAGTTTTTCCTCATAATCGCCGAGCCGGCTTGCTGCGTTGGCGGCGGACGAGGACCATCTTCTCTCGAATGGAGTTGTCGCGAGTCATCAGCGCTATTGATCGCGAGGGTCGCGTCGCGGGAGTCACTGGATGACGATGCTTGGCCCAATGAGGCGAATGGTTCATCGGAATCGCCAGATTCTGCGGGAGTTCTGCGGCGGTTCGTCGAATGAATCGCGTCGGCCGAGCGGCTTCACGTTGATTGAACTGTTGGTGGTGATTGCCGTCGTTGCCATCCTGTTGGCCCTGCTCTTGCCGGCCGTTCAAGCGGCTCGTGAGGCGGCGCGGCGCAGTCACTGCAAGAACAACCTCAAGCAAATTGGAATGGCGCTGCATAGCTACGAGTCGTCGTACGGCCTGTTTCCACCGGCCGCCTGCATCCAACGAGGATCGGATTTACAACCTTGGTCAGCGCAAGTGCGATTGCTGCCGTTCATCGAGCAGAGTGCCGTCTGGAAGCAAATTGATTGGACGCAGTCCTGGGAAACGCAGTTCAACATCACGTCGGCACGGATTCCGCTCTACTTGTGCCCGTCTGAAATCCACGCCGCTCTACGAATCGACTCGACCGACGGCCCGTCGTATCCCGTCAATTACGCGGTGAACTCCGGCAGTTGGTTTATCTTCGATAGCACCACCGGTCGAGTTGGCGACGGCGCGTTCGCGACCAACACCAGCTTTGGTGCTCAAAGCATTCGCGATGGGTTGAGTTCGACCATCGCGTTCGCCGAAGTCAAAGCGTGGCAGCCCTGCTTTTCCGACAGCGCCTCTCCCAATTCGTATGGAGCGGCGATTCCTCGCACGGCAGCGGTGCTCGCGACGTACGGTGGTGAGTTCGACGATGACGGCCACGCCGCATGGTGCGATGGCGGCACGAACCAATCCGGCTTCACCAGCACGTTCGGTCCGAACACCCAGGTCTCGTATGTCGCGGCCGGTGTGACCTTCGATATCGACTTCATTTCGATGGCCCAAGGCGAAGCCGCCACCACGATGACTTACGCAGCGGTAACGGCACGCAGTTTTCACAACGGGATGGTTCATACCCTGCTGATGGATGGCTCGACCCGCGCCGCCAGTAGCAACATCGACCTGCGTGTCTGGCGTGCCCTCTCGACCCGCGCGGGAAACGAACCGGTCGGCGCGTGGTAGCGCTTGGAAAACTTGACGGATCAGACTCCCGCAATTTCGTGGTGCGATGACTGTCCAGCCGGTGGCATGTCCCATCGGAGCGTCACCAAGTCACAAGATCGGGTCAATTCCCACGAGTTCCCGCAAGACCGTCTCTGAGGGCTTCGCCGGTTCGCGAGTTCGTTCGGAGACAAGCGTGTTAATTTCATCGACGGGCACAAACTCCGAGAGAACTCGCGATACTTGCAGAGAAAGCTCCTCCATCATCGCGTACCGCTTGGCGTACATCGAACGCTTGTTGGGTTTGATCGCATCCTTGGTTCGGCGATCCATCGTCAAGGGAAGTTGAAACCAACCAGTTTGTTGGGGCGTTCCTCCTAGCTCCGTCCAAAAGCTGTCATAGTCAAACAGCACACGATGCACCCACGGCAAATAGAAGAGGCATTTTTTTCGGTGCATCTGGATTCGTGATCCTGCGCCGAAGAGCGCTTTCGCACCAAGCGACCGTGCGACTTCCTGGGCGGCAAAAACGGTGAGCGGTTTCGGGCGAAGTCCGTGCATGGCTTTCGTGGTTGCCCGAAAGGAATCCAGACCCTCTTGGCCTTGGATCGCTCCAATGTGGCACGCCAATGTCCCATCGGTCTGCCGTTGAAAGCTCAGCGCCGCTGAGGTTAATGCACCACCCAACTCCACAGCAAAAACCGTAATCACCAACTCGCCTTCCTTGCGAAAACCGCCATCATGGCGAACCCGGATTTCAATGTTTCCGCAGCCCGGCAGAGAAATCGCTGCCAAGACTCGACCTTCAGGGATCGTAAGAGCCTCACGGAGAACCTGGTTTCCCAGGATGAGTTGATAGGTCTCTTTGAGGCAACGGATGCGTTCCTCGAACGACCAGCGACTCGACATGTATTCGCGCGCCGGTTTGTGGGCGAGCGGGAAATTACTTTGTCGAAGCGCCTGCATGGCGGCGTCATTGATCAGAGCAAACCAGGAAGCGGTCGCCGTCGGGCGGAAACACGATGCCAATAGCCATCTCACGCGGTAATTCAGTCGTTGAGAGAGCGACATCGCGTTCGTCGGAGTGTCCCTTTGAAAGCGAGCGGACATTGCCAACGCCTGACGCACATTCCGAAAAAACTGTCTCATCGAGTCCCTTCTTTTGAGTGTCACTCCGGGTCATTCGGTGGGACCGAATGCAGAATCGCAGTCACGTTCGGGGCGACTGTCGCGTCGATGTTGTCAGGCTCAACTTTTAGAGCTTTGTTTTCTTGATCGCGTTTGGCGGCGAGGCCGATTGCCAGATCGGAGCCTCGCAGTTCGGCGGCTCGGAGAGCAGCGGTCGTTCGACCGGTGGCGTGTCCGATCAGGGCACCGCCAAGTCCCAAAACCGGTTCAAAGCCAAACGGGGCCAAGGGGCTGACCGACATGCCGGCGTGAGCGCCGATCAGCGGATACACGACGTGATAGGTCTGCTTCTCGATCTCCCAATCCGCTTCCATCTGGGCATAACTCAGGATGTCGTTGACGCAGACGGTCTGCCGCCACAGCCATAACAGTGGAACGTGATTGATCGCCGCATACGTTCCGGGAAATTGACGCGAATGAATGTCCTTGGCGTAGGCCGCTTCGTGCAGCACGAGAGCCGGCACGTCGGAATTGATGTAGAGGCTGTTCGTGTATGGGTTGTACCAATCTCCGCCGACGATGCGGCCGGGCAGCAGCGTGTAGTGCAGATGAGCGAGTACGCCGCTGGTGTAACGCCAGCCGGGAGTGATCCGGCGATTCTCGCGCAACCGACGCCATTCGCCTTTGGGATCGTATTGATTGATGCGGACGCGGACGTCCGTGAGGTCATTGTCGTCGAGATACTTGACCACCTTGTCTCTGGTCTCGTCCGAGACCTGATGGCTGTTGACTCCACCATGCAACGGAAACAGTCGCGACGGCAGTCCCACGACCCAGCCAATTCGGTCGAGCGTTTTGTGAGGTGTTCCGTAATCGACCACGACCTCGACCGGCTTCTCGGCCTCACCGGGAAGTCGTTTGTATTCGCCATACCGATACGGTGCCGTCACACAGCCGAGGTTGCTGAGCAACCACAGCCCAGCAAGCCATCCAGCGTACCGGCTCGTCATCATCATCGTGACCATCTTGACTCTAGCGAGGCTTCGCCTCAGACCATCAGCCGGCACGCGCTAGCGTCCGGTTCGAGCCCATCGACACTCCGAACCGGACGCTAGCCTGGATTATTCATGGCCCGATACAAGCCCGACGCGCAAGCGAGTGAATTGAGC
>JAYVQJ010001134.1:0-3705 GCA_043777235.1 Planctomycetia bacterium | reverse complement strand
CGTCACGCGGAGCGGTGACGGCTACGTAGCCATCATCGCTCCGCGTGATGAGCCGAACGCTTCACACAGCGCAGTTATTTTCTGCGATCGGTATGAGTCATGGAATGACTCGCCTACGTAGCTCAGTCATTCCATGACTGAGATTCCCTTTGAGGCCGAACCGCGGATGAGAACACAATTGCGACAGCATTCATGGACGCTCGACGCAACCCGGATTCAGAAGCCGTCCAGCAACGGGTTCTCAAGTTTCAATCCGCGAGTCGCACGTCTTTCGGCGAGTTCTTCCAGCGGTACTTCTTCGCGAAGTCGGCGGGGGACAACGTGTCTTGCGACGACTCGGTTTGTACGACGTAGACCAGTTCCGGTTCTGCGTCCGCGCGGTAATGACCGTCGGCGCTGATGGCGGGGACTTGATCGTGGTCGGTAATCAATGTCGCTCGGAGCTTGCCGCTGGAAGTGTCAAAGAATCGCACGCAGCGATCGATCGTGCCGACAGAGAGCGTACGATTTGTTTCGGACCAGAGCACCTCTTGCACGGGAGCCATCGTCGGGACGTCGCGAGCAACTTTGCCGGTCTGTGGATTCCAAATTTGCGCGGTGTGATTGGCTCGACCGGAGGCGATGGTTTCACCCTTGGCACTCCATGCGAGTGCGGTCACGGACGGAGGATCGCCAGGGAGACTCAGCTTGAAGAGGGTCGCTCCGGTGGCCGGGTTCATGATGCGGAGCGAATCATCGACGCCGCCGGTCGCAATCACTTTGCCGTCGGGGGACCACGAGAGTGATTGAGCTTGGCCAGAGACCTCCAATTTTTTGATGATTTGACCGGTGGTCGTGTTCCAGACGAAGACCGTGTTCGATGGGCCGCCCGCCACCAGCATCTTGCCGTTCCAGTCCATGATGGTGACGACGGCCGGATGATTTTCGAGCGTCTTCAATGACTTACCAGTGGCCGTGTCCCATATCCGTACTGACTTGTCGTGGCTACCACTCGCGAGTTGCTTGCCCGTCGGTGCCCATGACAACACCGAGACTGCTGCCGTGTGCCCTTCGAGTTTCTTGAGCAGTTCCCCTTTTTGAGCATCCCACACACGAACCGTTTTGTCTGCCGAAGCAGAGGCCAAGTGCTTGCCATGCGCGGCCCAGGCGATTGCGGTGATCGGAGCCGTGTGTCCTTCGAGTTTCTTCGTCGACTTGCCCGTCGCGATGTCCCATACCGAGACGACGTTCGTGCCGATGCCCGACGCCATGAGTTTGTCGGTCGTCCACATGACTCGTGATGCCGGCCCCGTCGCGTCGAGCGTCGGCAGAGCCTTATCGGCCGCGACGTCCCAAAGCGTCACGGTCGATGAAGTCATCAGACTGAGCTTCGATCCGTCGTTCGACCACGCCAACTCGGATGCTCCGAGCGGCAACGCTTTAATGAGTTTCCAATCGACCGTGTTCCAAGTTTGCACCGCGTTACCCGAGTACGCCGTCGCCAACACTTTCCCGTCAGGGGACCATGCGACCGTCGTCATTGGGCCTTCAAGTGTTTGCTTCAAGTCGCCAGAAGTTGCATCCCAAATTTTCGTGCCGACGTTCGACGCGACGGCGAGGAACTTACTGTCTGGCGACCAAGCGGCATCGTAGTTCGTGTCGCTCAGCCCCGTTTCGCCGAGCGATTTACGGACTTTGAATTCCGACGTGTCGAACACCTGCGTCGCTTGTCCGGTGCAAGTAAACGCCACCGACTCGCCGTCGGGAGACCAGACATTGCTGAGGACTCGGCGGCCATGTTCGACCTTGCCGCGCTCCACACCCAGCGTGACTTCCCAAAACATGGCGATGCCACTTTCGCCGCCACTGACGAGCAACATCCGACCGTCCGGCGACCACGCGATCTTCGCGACCCACGACGGATGTTTGAGACTTCGCAGATTCAAACCCGATCGGACATCCCACAACCGAGTTGTCGTATCGTGCGAGCCGGCCGATGCCAACGTGCGGCCATCCGGTGACCACGCGAGGTCGTAGATGTAACTGTCATGCCCAACGAGTGCCTTCTGAAACTCGCCCGTGGCGGCGTCCCAAATCCGCACGATGCCGTCTAACCCGCCGGTCGCGAGCTGCTTCGCATCGGGACTGAGCGCCGTCGCAATGAGATACCCGCGATGCCGTTTCGATTCGATCGTCCAACTGAGTACGCTCGGAATCTGTGGCGGCCGCAGCACGAGCGTCCGCACGCTGAGCGCCGTTCCGGGACTGAGCTTCCGCGGCTCCGGCTTAATCTCAACCGGCTTCACGATCCGTGACGTTGGTTTCGTTTCGGTCTCCTGCGCCGCCGCACCGAGTCCTCCGAATAGCCCTATCAGAACTCCGAGCAACACCGACGCATATCGAGAACCAAGAGTGATCATCGTCCGACCTCCCCGCGAGCGTTTTAAGTTTGAGCGCAATGGAAGCCAACGGCTGGTCAACCCGCAGCCCGATCGACTCCGGCCATCAATCCCGCGATCGAAACGTCTTCATCCAAGTCGTCCCAATGCAATCCGATCCCGCCGCCACCGATTTCACACTGAGCCCGTTGTTCGGGCGTTGCATCGCGCAAGACGGGAAACCAGCTTAGTGGGACACTCAGGACACGTCCGTCCGTGAAGGAGACGTGCATGGAGACATCATCAAAATCCACCGCACGCGCGAACGCCGTTGTCGGAACGAACGAGCGGCGGTGCTTAGTCGGATTCGTGGAAGTGCTCATGCCAAGCCTCCAAGAGATCAGTGTGATAAAAGCGAATCAGTTCTTCGATCTGGGTCAACTCGCGTCCGTTGAAACCGTAATTCTTGGCTAACTCCATCGGGTCGAGCCAGTACTTGGCTTCGCCGGAGCCAGCTTTCACATGAATATGTGGTGGCTCGTCGTTCTCATTGCTGAAAAAGAAGAACCGGAATCATCCGACTCGTAAAACCGCAGGCATCGTTGTCTTCCGATTCGGTTCATCGCAAGGCAAGTTGCACTGCGCTACTTCTTCTCGACCAACCAAATGTTGCGGAAGCAGATCGGGTTGCCGTGGTCTTGGATGTAGATCGGTCCTGCCTCTGGGCCTTCAGCGACTGGGGCAGCCGTCGTGGCTTTCGGGAGTTCAACGTTCTCGTGGATGAGGACGCCGTTGTGCCGCACGGTCAGCTTGGCGTTGGCGTTTTTTTTCTTGTCGGCGTCGAACTTGGCGGCGGTGTAGTCGACGTCGTAGGTCTGCCACGTCAGCGGCGGCAGGCACATATTCACGGCGGGCTTATTGATCGTGTAGATGCCACCGCATTCGTTGTGCTCGCCAGAGAGGCCGAAGCTATCGAGGATTTGCACCTCGTAACGACCCTGCATGTAGCAGCCAGAGTTGGCTCGGCCCTGACCGCGAGCGGCCGGCATGTACGACAGCAGGAACTCCAGATGCAATGAAAAATCTTGGAACTTGTCTTTGGTGGTGATCCCTTGCGACATGAGGCCATCGACAAACTTCTTCGGATCGGTGAAGGCCTCGCCGTTCTTGCCGTCGAAGAGGACGACCGCACCGGCGGGCGATTTCTTGCCCATCGTTGGACTCTGGCGCTCGACCTTTTTCATATCGCCGAGCGGCTTCCCATCGGGAGTCGCGATCTTGGCAACGCCGTCTTTGATCGTGGCGGAACCCTTCTCGCCCTTGAACGACGCGGTGCCGTCGGCCGCGC
>JAYVQJ010001133.1:0-3715 GCA_043777235.1 Planctomycetia bacterium | reverse complement strand
GGGAGTTCCGCCTGACACAGAGCCACAAACGGGAGGACTGGTCCGATGAGTCAATTACGGTTCGTTGGTTTGGACGTCCATAAGGACACGATCGTTGTCTCGGTTGCGGGTGTGTTACGAGGCGGGGCCGACGGGGTTCGGGTTGTGTCGGCGGCTGAAGAAAGCCGGCATCAACGGCGCGGCGGTCGCACGCGAATTGACGCTCAACGGCGTCTCGGTCGTCGTGGTGGATGCGAACGATATCGCGTTTGGTGCCACGTCTCGTTCCTCGCGACTGATTCACGGCGGGCTGCGATATCTCGAACGAGGCGACGTCGCACTCGTCCGCGAATCGTTGCGCGAGCGGGCGATCTTGCTGAAGACCGCCCCGCAATTTGTCCGGCCGTTACGGCTGCGAATTCCCGTCCGCCGCCGCTTCGGCGGACTGGCCTGGAGCCTGCTGACGTTTCTCGGCTGGGATCACTCTTGGCTTGGACGCTTCTGGCTGCGCTGTTTTCCGAACGCCCGCGAGCGAGGTTTGTACGTGATCCAACTCGGACTCTGGATGTACGACCGGTTGGCTGCCGACTCATCCCCGCTCCGCAGCCATGTCGATTGGGAGCCGCGCCCGTTCGGAAGCGGTCATGGGGTCGCAAAAACACCGCTTCCTAACGGGCGCGGCTCCGATTTTCCTTTCGCCTGCGAATACTTCGACGCTCAGATTCTCTCGCCCGAACGATTCACGATCGCGCTGCTCGATGACGCCCGGCAACTCGCGCGGGAACAATCGCTGACGTTCGACGTTTACACACACACGCTCGCGGAGTTCCACGGCCAGGACGTCCGCTTGATCGACCGTCTGGGCCGCAACGCGCCAATCACGCTGCGACCGGACATCATCATCAACGCGACTGGTGCCTGGGGCGATGCGACGTTGGCCGATTGGCGAATCGGTTCTCCCAGACTCTTCGGCGGCACGAAGGGGAGTCACTTCGTCACGGCGAATCGAGAACTGCGAGTGGCTCTCGGCGACGGCGGCGTTTACGCCGAAGCAAGCGACGGCCGCATGGTCTTCGTATTGCCGTTCGGCGAAGAACAAACACTCGTCGGTACCACAGACGAACCCTTTGACGCGCGACCGGAAACCGCCGTGGCCGAACCGCGCGAAATCGACTACTTGATCGACTTGGTCAACGATGTCGTCCCCTCCGTGCGGCTGACGCGCGAGGAGGTCGTGATGAGCTACTCCGGCGTTCGCCCCCTCCCCTTCGGCCGAGCCGATTCGCCAAGTTCCATTCCGCGCGGACATTGGATCGAAGAGAACACGCGCGGTCCGATCCCGATCTTGACACTCATCGGCGGCAAGCTGACCACCTGCCGAGCGCTCGGCGAAGAGGTTACGGATCGAGTGCTGCGTCGATTGGGATTGCCGCGAATCGCGAGTTCGCGTGACCGCCCCGTGGGGCACGTTTCCAACGTGCCCGTCCCTCACCAATCCAACCCGCACCAACCGCCACCAAACTTGTCCGTGTACGTTGAAAACGTGCCCCACGTCTGCGACATCATCCGCCGCGAGTGGGTCCGCACGTTGAGCGACCTCGTTGAACGCCGCTTGCTGCTGATCTTCGACCCACACCTGGACCAACCACACTTGCGAGAATTGGCCACACTCTTGGCCAACGCAGGAGTGATCCGCTCGAACCAGGTGGACTCCGAGGTCTCCGCCACGGCCACACGACTTTGCCAAATCTACGGCCGGGAAGTCGAGGATTCGTGTTTCCTGGCCCAACAACCAACGGGCCCGAATCCAGACTCAGCCGAATCTGTCGGCATCTCTGAACGCTGACCGGCTTCAACTGTGGCGCTATCAGAATTAGGCCGCATGCAGAGCTAATGGAGTTAGGCAGCACGCAGCCTAACACGTCATCACCATCAAGACATTTCTCGAACGAATGGATTGACGAACCGCATTTTCCTTGGCATTCTGCTCGTCCACAGGATTGATCAGCCGTCATTACAGGACCGAGTTAGGCTGCACGCTGCTCAATACGACTGTTCGGCAATCCGAATACAACAATCTGCGGCTGACGATGACCATCGACTACATCACAATTGCTATCGCCGCTTGCTCGATACTCGGAACGCTCGGAACACAACGTCTGTTGGACTTCTTTCGCTCGAAGGATCAGAAGGTCGCGCTTGAGTTGCAGATTCTTTCTCTGCAACAAAAAGATGCGGACCGCGTGATACAAGTAGCGGAGAAAGTAGCGGCACTTGAGAAAGACAATCGTGAACTCCAGACGGAAAAAGAGAAATACTTCGGCCGCAAGGTGATTCAAAGCAAATACACTGTCGATGAACCAACGGGCGACCTTGTTCTTAATGCGCTTCATTTCTGTTCTCCCTGCTTTCATGACGGGTCCGACCCGCCGCACGAGATTCAAATGCGGAAAAACAATGACGGCCAATATCAATGTCCAAAATGCAACCTACCTCGTCAGGAAGTCAGGTTTTCGATGCCGTCGCAACGATGACGCACAATACAGAATACAGAATACAGAAGAATGCCGAACAAGCGGTTCAAGCGGACGTGGAGTACCACGCCGCTTAACCTGAGCGTTGGGCGGCTCGAACCCCAAACCGCAATGAACCGCAAGTCACTCGCATCGACCACCCGTCATCGCCGTTCAATTCCGTGTCCCGCGAATGCTTGTCTTCGATTGGTTCCTGGAGCACTCGCTTGCCATTGATTGTCCCGTGAAGCGTTCGGAGCAAAACAACCTCTCGCTTTGATCCCAGCCAATCCAGAGCCATCGTATGTTTCGTCGCGTAATCGGCCTGATGTTCGGCGTACCTGCCATCGCTTTAGCGGTTCTGATGGGTCTGTTTGCCCTTTTTGCATTCGCGAACGACAAATCGACAACCGGAAACATTGTTGCAATTTCAGTTGCCTTGATTTCATTCATTCTGTTTTTCTTAGGCGTCCGGCTGTGTCGGCGGCCACGGAAGCCGCATTTCGTTACTCAACACAACGGCCAAGGCAGCGACGAGTCCTTCAGTTTTTTCTCGCCGGCTGATGACCTAGACGGCGAGGCAGTCGATCGAGCACCCAAAGCAAAGGCGCGGCCACGATTTCTCGGTAATGGCGGCGGCAAACTCCTCATCGAAGCGTATTGGTGCGAAACCCCGGTCAAGCTCTCTCGGAAACTCAAGACACCACTTGGCAGTTCCATTTCCGTTATCAATGTATGCCTTGATATCCAGTACAACGTCGATCAAGGTCAAATTGTGCTTCAACGCGTTCAATTATCGCGCGGTGGCGGCCGCATCGGTGGGTCCAATAGCGCAATAAATGTGGCGTCCGATCGCACTGGCGAAGCATGGTTCGAATCGAACATTGGAAACGACTCGGAACTTGCCGAGGTCGTCACAAAAGATCTGTCGGCATCTGACTCGCGGCTACGCAAAATAATGATTGGGAAGTGGCGTGACGCCAATCGTGATGTTCTGGTTGGATCTTTGACCGATGCCTTAAACGCTCATGCTGCCCCCGATGAAATTGCCCAATTAATTTCAAATGCTGGGCGTGGTAACGATATCGTGTTTACTTACACGAAACCCGATGGCCAATCTGAGACACGGCCAGCGCATATCAAAGGTATTGTCCTGTGAGGACTTGGGCGAGGAAGTCGTCGTTCCAGCCAGCGATTTGCATTTTGCCTCGGAGACTTTCTGG
>JAYVQJ010001132.1:0-3720 GCA_043777235.1 Planctomycetia bacterium | reverse complement strand
AGCGTTTCAAGCAAGAATTCCGATCGCTCGCGGATATCTCGCATCCGAATCTCGCCGGGCCTTACGACTTGCTCTCGGATGGCAAGACGTGGTGCTTCACGATGGAGATTCTCGAGGCCGTTGAGTTTCTCGAATACGTCTGGTCGGAATTTGAAAAGCTGAAGCGAGACAAATCACAGAAGCTCGTTGCCGAATCTCCGAGCGGCGCGGCGCGACTTTCGCCGGCGGTCATGCAGCGTTTGAAAGAGGGGCTGAAGCAAGTCGCTCTCGGTTTGAACGCGCTGCACGATGCCGGGATGCTGCATCGTGATATTAAACCTTCCAACATCCTCGTCACGACGGAAGGTCGCGTGGTGCTGGTCGACTTTGGACTGGCGGCGCAGATCGAGAGCGATGGCCGGCCACAAGGCATTCAAGGGACGCCCGATTACATGGCTCCCGAACAAGCGGCTGGAAAACCGGTGACGCCAGCCAGCGATTGGTACGCGGTCGGAGTCATGCTTTACGAACTGCTGACCGGGCGAATGCCGATCGAAGGCAAAGCGATGCAGGTCATCTTCAAGAAGCAAAAGGAAACGCCCAAAGAGCCGCGCGAGTTGGAACCATCGATTCCGCAGGAGTTCAATGATCTGTGTGTCGCGCTGCTTGACCGCGACCCGTCGAAGCGCCCCACCGTCTTCGATGTTCTGCACCTGATTGGTGCCGACGATGAAGCCGAGACGCTACGCGGCAATGTCAGCAAGCGATCTGGGCAAGCCATCCAATTGGTTGGACGCGAGCAACATCTCGTGGCCTTGCGGCAGACTTTTCACGAAGTCGAAAAGGGATCGACGCGGAGCGTGTTCGTGCATGGCAAATCCGGCATGGGCAAGAGCGTGTTGATCCAAACGTTTATCGAGGAACTCAAAAGCAAGAAGCAGGCGATCGTGCTCATGGGGCGTTGCTACGAACAGGAATCGGTCCCGTTCAAGGCGCTCGATAGCTTGATTGATTCGCTGGTTGGTGAGCTTGGAAAAGCTCGCGCCGAGGATGTCCGCCGCGCGGTGCCAGAAGACAGTCTGCCGTTGGTTCGTTTGTTTCCGGTCATGGGGCAGTTGCCCGGTGCGACCGACGCCGGCAAGCCGTCGATCGACAATGTCGATCAGCGCGAACTTCGCGAGCGAGCCATGAACGCTCTGCGCGAATTGCTGAAATGGCTAGGAACTCGGCATCCGGTCGTGCTCTACATTGATGACCTGCAATGGGGTGACGAGGACAGCGCGGAACTGCTGGGGGATCTGGTTCGACCGCCCGATTCGCCACGTGTCATGTTGCTCGGTTCCTATCGCAGCGAATACGTCCAGACGAGTCTGTGCCTGAAGGCGTTGGCGACGTCTTACACGACAGGCCAAGCTCATCCGCATCGGCAAGAGTTGGTGGTCGAATCATTGAGCGAAGAGGATGCGAGCCGTCTCGCGATGCTGCTGCTCAAACGGGACGACCTGAATTCGATGAAGTTCGCCACCAAGATCGCGCGCGAATCGGGAGGCTGGCCGTTCTTCGTTTGGGAATTGGTGCAGCACGTTCAAGACGCACCGGAAATTGCCGATCAGACTCTGGAACTCGACGAAGTCATTTGGACTCGTGTTTGTCGCTTGCCAGAGGAAACGCGGCATCTCTTGGAAATCATCGCCGTCGCCGGACGCCCGATCGTCTCGGCCGAGGCGTACCGAGCGTTGAACGTGGGAGCCAAAGGGCAGAACTTGCTCGTGCAACTGCGGACGCGCAATCTCATCCGCGCCACGGAATCGCAAGACGAATCGACGGTCATCGAGAGCTATCACGATCGCATCCGCGAGTCGGTCGTCAATCATTTGGATGAGCGCACGACGAAGCGCTACAACCTGGACCTCGCCGAGACGATCCTGCAACTCAGTGGCATCTCCGTAGAAAACGTCTGGGAGTTTTTGAACGGCGCGACTCCGTTCGAAGAGCCGACCGAAATCTACCAACTGGAGCGGCGGCAATGGCGGCGCGTCTATGATCTGTCGCACTTCTTCTCAGCCGCAGGCGAACAGAGCCGCGCACTGCCGTTTGCGGTGATTGCCGCCGAACAGACGCGTCGGCAGAACGCTCTGGAAGTTGCCGAGCAGATGTATCGCGCCGCACTGTTGGGGATCGCGGCGTTTCCCGTCGCACTTCGATTCCGTGTCCATGAAGGACTGGGCGACGTACTCGTGCTGCGCGGCAAGTATGCGGAGGCCAATGAGCAATTCGAGGCAGCTCGTGTACTGGCTCAAGAAGAACTCGTGCTGGCCCGGATCGATTGGAAGCTCGGTGTGGCTTCCTTCAAGAAAGGTGACATGGGGGATGCCTGCGGATCACTTGAGAAGTCCATTAAGGCACTTGGCGAACAAGCACCGTCCAAACTGACCGTCGTTCCGCGACTAGTGAAAGAAGCCAGCATCCAAGTGCTGCACACGAAATTCCCGGCGAAGTTCGTCGGACAACACGATCCCGAGTCTGCGCAGGCGCGATTGGATTTATTCCGAGCTCGCGTTTACGACCAGCTCACCATGACCTATTGGTTCACGCGTGGAATGAAGTTCGTCCTCTGGTCGCACCTCCGTCAGATGAACTTGGCCGAGCGTTATCCACCCTCGGCGGAGCTGGGGAAGACCTATGCGTTCCATGCGGTTGCCATGACCGGCCTGCCGCTTGCCAAGCGAGGGATCAAATACGCCAAGCGGGCCTACGACATCTCGGTCGAAAAAGGAGATTTGTGGGGACAGGGGAAGGCTCGCAGCTTTCACACATTCTCGTGCATCGTGCTGGCAACCTTTAAGGAGGGAATTCAAACGGGTGCCGAAGCCGTTCGTCTACTGGAGCAGGCCGGTGATATCTGGGAGGCGAACATGGCTCGCATGATCCGGTCGGTCCCGATGTATCACTCCGGCGACCTCAAAGGTGCGTACCGCGAAGCTAAGAAGGCTTACGAGATCGGCATGGAAACCGGCGACTACTCAGCGGCGTGCATCGCACTGTTGTTCTGGATTCCGGCCGCACCTCACACGATTCCGCCCGGTGCCATCAAAACAGAGATGGAGCGAGAACGCTTTGATCCGCTGGCGATCACGTCCACGTACTTCACACGCGGCCTGGAGTTGCTGCTCGCGGAAGACAAGCCGCGCGAAGCGATCGACATGCTTCAGAAGATGCTCGATGAGGCCGCTCGGCGCGAGTTCCGCGATTGCTGTTTGTTTGCCGCCGTCAGTTGGAAAGCAACCGCCTGCCGTACCGTCGCCGAGAGAGAGCCGGAAGGCACCGCACGTCGCGTTGCCCTTCGCAAGGCGAAGAATGCCGTTAGCAAGGCACTGAGCATCACGAAGCTGTATCGCGCCTGCCGTCCACAAGCGCTGCGTGAAGCCGGTCTCGTGGCCGCACTGCAAGGCAACGAAGACGCCGCACGACGGTTCTTGGACGAGAGTCTCCGCGTCGCCACGGACCACGATGCGCGCTACGACCTCGCCAAGACGAGATTGGCTCAAGCCGAAACAGGAATGAAATTCGGCTGGCCAGGCTCGGCGGAAAAAGCGGCGGAAGCACGGACGTTGGTCAAGGACTTGGAGAACGTCGAAGGAAGCTAATCGTTTGGCATCGCCAAAGGATGGCCGTACCTGCCGAGGCGAGTTCAACAAGCGAGTGTGATATCTTTCTCGCCGCATCGCCTCATACGGATCG
>JAYVQJ010001131.1:0-3726 GCA_043777235.1 Planctomycetia bacterium | reverse complement strand
CCGGTTCGTGCCGCAAAAACCGGGGCTAGCGCCGCGCGGCTAATTTGTGCGATCCGTATTAGACATTCCGGTGGGTCTCGATGACTCGACGCCACCCTACGATCCCCGCAGTACGGCACACTCGCCAACCGTGCCCTCGCTGACGCTTCGGGTTTCCTTCGCTTCGCGAATTCGTTGAAATGCCGATCCGTTGGAGGTGCGTCTCATGCTGCGAGTATTCGATTCTTCGCGAATTCAATCGGGACTGCTTCACCGTCGTGATGTGTTGCAGGCTGGTGGCTTGAGCCTGCTCGGATCGGCGGTTGTTGGTGGAGAATCGAGTGTCGCGGAGTTGCCAAACTTCGGTCGCGCGAAGCGGTGCTTGCTACTTTACATCTACGGGGCTTGGAGTCAGCTCGACACATTTGATCCAAAGCCGAATGCGCCGGAAAGCATTCGCGGCGAGTTTGGGACGATCGCGTCGAGGCTGTCGGGCGTGCGCGTCTGCGAGCATCTGCCGAGGTCGGCGAATGTGCTCGATCGTTGCACTCTGGTGCGGTCGATGACGCATCCGTGGAACATCCACTCGGCGTCGTACACGCTGACCGGCAATCCGGACACCGAACGGATCGAAGGCCGGCAGCGGAATCCGGATCAGTGGCCGTACATCGGCGGAGTGATCGACTACTTCGCATCGCGCGGCGAGTTCGGATCGAGGCCGCGCGGCGTACCGGCCAACGTGATGCTGCCGTGGCGACAGAGCTTGTATGCTCGGCCAAACAAACGGTCGGGAACGTTCGGCGGTTTCTTGGGGACCGGCTATGACCCGCTGTGGACCGAGTTTCGGGGTGAAGCTCCGCAAGGCGATCCGTTTCGCGAGATCACTCCGGACGGGCGATTGGAATTTGGTTCGGCGGGCGGAGCGGAGTTGACGTTGGACACGCTCGACCGACGCCGCACGCTGCTGGTTCAGTTGGAAAAGCGATCGGCGGAACTCGAACGAGCGTCTGCGGCTCGCGACTATTCGAGGCAGCGTGAAGTCGCGCTCGAGTTTCTTTCCACGAGCAAGGTCCGCGACGCGCTGCGGCTGGAACACGAACCAATGTCGCTGCGAGACGACTACGGCATGACGTTGTTCGGACAGTCCTGCTTGTCGGCTCGGCGGCTGTTGGAAGCGGATGTGAAGTTCGTCACCGTCGTGTGGGACGAGTACGGTCAAACCGACGAGAGTTGGGACACGCACTACGACCATCACTCGCGCATGAAAGTTTTTTTTTTGCCGGCGTTCGACAAGGCGTTCTCGGCGTTGATGCTGGATTTGGATCGCCGTGGATTGCTCGACGACACGCTCGTCATGTGCCTCAGCGAACACGGTCGCACGCCGACGTTCGACATCACGGCGGCGGGTGCTCCCGGCCGAGGGCACTGGTCGCGAGCGTACTGCCAACTCTTCGCGGGTGCCGGTGTGCCACGCGGTCAAGTTGTCGGTGCCACGGATGCAATCGCGAGTGACGTCGTCGAGCGGCCAGTCGACCCGAAGGACATCCTACGAACGGCCTATCACTTGCTCGGTGTCGATGCGAATCGCGAATTGATGGCATCGCCGGGACGACCGGTGCCGCTCGTCGCCGGCGGACGAGTCGTGTCCGAGTTGCTTGGTTAAGCTTCGAAGTAGACCGGTCACTCCGTGACCGGAATCTTCGAGTCACGGAGTGACTCGTCGACTTTTCTGTGCGAGCCACCTCAGTACTCGCCAACCAAGTCCTTCGCTGATTTCGTCGAGAGAGCCTTCAGTGTGTTGTACGAAATGTTGAGGCTCAAAAATCGCGTGCTGCCGTCGGCCAACAGAAAATGCACACCGCCGGGATGCCAGCTCCAAAATTGACTGACCGTCAGGCTGCTGGTCGGCATGTCGTGCGGCGCGATGATGCCGTTCTGCAAACTGAGGTACTGCTCGCATTCGGAACCGCCGCAAAGCACCCAACCCCAACCGAGATCATTGGGCAAGCCTCGCTCGCCATAGAAGAGAGTCTGCGAAGTGCCGTCGCGGACGTGTGCGAGTCGAGTCGAACTGCGTGTGAACATCATCCCGGTGCCGTTGGTCGTCGCGGTGATGCTGAAGTAGCACGCCGGATACCCGATGCCCGTGTCACCGGAAACTCCCAGATAATTTCCCGGATAGAGCCGCCCGCAGTCGGCCGATGCCGGAAGCGGTCCCGTCGGGCCAGAGAGCAACGTTCGCCCCGCATTGGAATCCGTAGGACAAGTAAAGGTCGGGATGCGGACGGTCACAGGCTCTGGCTTGTTCGTCGCCTGCATCGTCTTCGTCCACAGGCAGCAATTCGGTGCCTTGAAATCAATCGTCTTGAAGGCGGCGTTCTGCTCGATGTACGGCAGGAGCGCGGCCATGCTTCCCCAAGAAAAGATCCGCACATTGCTACCCATTGGGAAGCATCCGTTGGTCTCGTGGTAGCTGTGCAGCGCAAGTCCGATCTGCTTGAAATTGTTCTGACACTGCGATCGCCGGGCCGCCTCGCGAGCGTTCTGCACCGCCGGCAGCAGCAGTGCCACGAGAATCCCGATGACCGCGATCACGACCAGCAACTCGATCAGCGTGAAGCCGGCCGGCCGAGCACTGGCAGAGTGTCGCGGGATTTTTGGTGGCATAGTCACAGGCTCGGAGGTCGAGAAGTTGACGAGGCGTTCGTCGGCTTTCAGTTCGGATTGTCTTTCGCCTCGGATTTCAGTTCCGCAGCGCTTTTCCAAAGGAAGTGTTGTGTGGCGGATTCTTCGTCAGGAACGGTGACGTCCTGTTTCCACTGCGACGGAGGCGGTTCCGCGTTCGGGTCGTCGCTGGCCATCTTTGACGGGCTGCCAAGTTCCAGATTCACGAGCACCTTGTATCGGCCGGGCGTGGGTCCGTCCAATTTCGTGAAGTTGTACAGTCCGCCGATAACCGAGGCGTGGACCACCAATCCCGCGTTCCCCTTGTCCGGCAGAAATCGAACGGTCGCCTTCGGCACGAGCTTGTCGCCGACGATCACCGAACCACGAACGACCACGCGACGCGGTTCGGCCTTGCCGCTGCAACCGACGACGGTCGCGATCGCCAAACAGCACCAACAGACGAGCCATCGCATCAAGTCACTCCTGCATCGACTTGCTCCAGACAAGTCGATCATTCGCGAAACTACTTTGCCGCGAGCCATTGCAGCAAATTGATCGAGTTGGGAAAAGTTCCGCACTCGAACTTTCCAGAACGGACTGACAACGCCACCTACTTCGACTGTCTGACTTCTCGTAGGGTGGGACCAGCGGCGCTTCGCCGCGCCGGCCCACCATGATTTTTCGGGCCAACTTTGTGGTGGGCCGGTGCCCGAAACGGGCTGGTCCCACCCTACATTTCGGGAACTCAGACAGTCGAACCACTCACCTGCCGTCGCGTCTCACGCGATGCCGAACACGAAACCAACGCACAGACTATGACCGAACTTGCCAAGCAGTACGACCCGAAAGAGGCTCAAGCCAAATGGTTTTCCTATTGGGAAGAGCACGGATACTTCGATGCCAACCCACCGAGCCAGCAGGTGCCTCGCGACGTAGCCCGGACGCCTACGTCCGGGCAGAGTGCTGATTCCACGACGAACCCACCTCGGCCGCCGCATACGATCATGATTCCGCTGCCGAATGTGACCGGGGCGTTGCACATGGGGCATGCGCTCAATGGGACATTGCAGGACTTGCTGA
>JAYVQJ010001130.1:0-3728 GCA_043777235.1 Planctomycetia bacterium | reverse complement strand
ACATCTCACGGTCAATCACGGGAGGAAGGAGTCTGCTCGCGATGACGACGGCGATGGTTTTCACGAAGTCCACGTCAACACGATGGAAGGTTTCTGGTCCTTGCTACGATCTTGGCTGAGACCTCATCGCGGACTCTCCCAAGAAAAACTACCGATCTACCTCGCCTTCTTTCAGTTCGTACACAACGTCCGTAAACGAGGAAAAGCACTCCTCGAATCTCTGATGACGAGCCTCGTGTCTTCACCTCCCCGGATTACCGAATGAGCCATTTGAATTTAGTCCCAGCTGGTCACGAAGGCCTTAACGGGTACTTGAACATATTAAACTTGAGATTCTAAAACGTGGTACTCGTCACGATTGAACGGAGTCAGCCGATGTGTCGTATCAAGCAATGCGCAATGCAACTCGCTGTGTTTGCTGTCGCGATCGTTCTTTTGCCGATGCAGGCGGGGATTGCAAGCGACAAAACTGGCAGGGGGACGGAGAGCTTCGATATTCCGCTCGGGGGCGATTTGTTGATCATTCCGGTGCTGGTCAACGGTGCCAATCGCAATTTTGTGATCGACACCTCAGCTCGCTACACGGCATTGGATGCCCAGTTGCAGGGTGAACTCGGTGACAAAGTACGGCGCATTCCATCACTCGGCCCGCAAGGTGTCACTTCGGAGTGGACCTATCAAAGTCCAATCCTCCGTGTTGGTCAGACGGAATTTCGCCCAAGCGAGATTGTCTCCACCGAGTTTCGCGCGGCGAGGGCTGCGGGTGGCCATCGTTTCGATGGCCGCCTCGGATTGGACTGCCTGGAGTCATTGGTGCTTGAGATAAACTGTGACTCTGGCAAATTGCGGATGTCGAGTTCGCCAGCCCCAGAACATATCTGCCGTGGTTTTCGTAAGAAAATCGTCCTGACCGAGAAACCGAAAACGCTGTGTCTTGAGAACGCCATTCCCGGTTTACCTGTTTCCGATTCCGAGGCATTCGCAATCGCTGCTTCGTGGGATGACAGTGTCGGTTTGCGGGAGGAACTCTTCGATCTGTTGCTACAGAAGGGAATGATCGTGGACGTGCGCAGCTCTGGAACCCCATTAACAGATGTGCGTGTTATTAGAGGAAAATTGCGCAAATTCGAATTTGCAGGGAAAACATTTGCAACATTGCATTGCTCCAGGATGCCGTTCAACGTCGTCGGTTTGGGTTTACTGTCCCGTTTTCATGTGGTCATTGATATTCCACAGAATGTCATGTGGTTGGAACCTGGAAAGCGAATTGATGCTCCCGATCGAGTCGATCTCTCTGGTTTGGGATTTGTGAGACTTGTGACCGACGAAGTTGTCATTATTGAAGTCGATCCCGACAGTCCTGCGGCAAAAGCAGGAATACAGTATGCCGACCAGATTGTCGGGGTTCGCGGACTTGAAATTGGTAAAGGGTCGTTGTTTCGGCTGCGACAACGGTTGTGTGAGCCGGGGCCGTGTGAAGTCTCATTGCTGCGTGGTGAAACAAAGATGAAAGTCGTTCTCGATCTGAAATGATGAGGTTCGCAAAAGGAACTCTGTCGCCGTCGGCGGCCTCGTTTAGCCGCGAATTTCACGATCACGCTTCGAGTAATCATTCGTATCAGGATTGTGTCCCTACTTCACCGGCGGGCCGATGCGGAGGTTGCGGAACTTGACTTCGGTGCTGTGGTTTTGCAGGCCGAGGTAGCCTTTGAGTTGACGGAGTTTGATCAGCGGATGCGATTCGCCGTTGATGTCGGTGACGGTGACTCCGTTGTGCCGCGTGATGACTCGGTCGCCGTCGCAGACGATTTCGAGCGTGTTCCATTCGCCGGGGGGGCGGGTGTTGCGCGGGTTGGCTCCGGCGATGTCGTAGATCGACGCCGAGTATTGATAGTCCTTGAGCTTCGCGTGTTCCTTGGCCGCATCATCGAGAACTTGGACCTCGAAACCGGCGGGAGGCTTCGTGTCGTTCTCGCGATGATGATTGCCGTCGCTGGGGACTCGGACGTAGACGCCGCTGTTGCCGCCGACGGCCAGCAGGTAGTCGAACCGCATCGAGAAGTTGTCGTACTCGCGGCAGGTCCGCAGCCACGGACCTTTCTGGCCGGTGCAGATGAGCAAACCGTTTTCGATCTTCCAGCAGGTCTCGGCCGGTTGGCCGGCCCCTTCCCAGCCGGCGAAGTTCTGGCCGTTGAACATCGACGCGAAACCGAGTTCGGTGATGCACAAATTCCGCAGCAGGAATTGGCCTCCCTTGGGAACTTCGACTTGAATGCCGACGTGGCCGATCGGCTCTTTGATGCCGCCGACCGAGTACGCCTGGCAGCCGTTGATGACCATCGTGACGCGGTCGCCAACAACGGTGATGTCGAAGGCGTTCCACTCGCCCGGCTTCACAAGCCCTTTGCTTTCGGCTCCTGGCAGGCTGCCGATGTTTCCCTCTTTGCCTTGCAGCAGATTGGCTTGATAGCCCTTCTTCGGGAACGGGGCACCTTCTGGTTGTGCTCGCAAATAGATGCCAGCGTCGTAGGTGTCGGCCTTGAGGGCTTTCCATTCGACGTGCAGTTGGAAGTCGGCATAGACGTGATGCGATCGCAGCCAGCCGTCACCGTCTTTGAGCAGCAGATTGCCGTCCTGAATCTCGACCTTCGCGCCGTTCTCGACCGTCCAACCGTCGAGCGATTTGCCGTTGAAGAGGCAGGTCGTGTGTCCGCAGCGAGCTTGAGCATGAGCCAGTTGCGGAGCGGTCACGAGAACTCCCACGAGGCACGCCAGTGCGGACAACAGGTTCCAGCGCATCAGGTCACTCCCACGAACTGAGGTCAGATTCACGGAGGGTTGTGATAACCGCCATCGGCCGGTCAACAAATTGGAGCTGCCAAGAAAAGTAGACGAGTCACAAAGTAGACGAGTCACTCCGTGACTCGAAGATTCCGGTCACGGAGTGACCGGTCTACTTAACTTGTGGGTTTGAAGACTCGTTGCAGTTCTTCGAGGGACGTGATCCCTTTGGCGACATGCCGCAGGGCATCTTTCGAGAAGGTCAGCATGCCCTCTTTGCGAGCGATGGTGCGGATGGCGTTCGCATCACCACCGGCGATGATGGCTTCCTTCACGCCGTCCGACATCTCGATGTACTCAAAGATGCCGATGCGGCCAAAGTAGCCGGTGTCGTTGCACTTCTCGCAGGGATCGGGTTCCTCGACTTCCCCTTGTTCGTCTTCGACCGGGACCGGTTTGCGGTACAGCGTCTTCGTGTCGGAAGGGAGACCGACCTTGGCGATGAGCTTCGGGTTAGGCCGATAGGCTTGCTTGCATTCGGGGCAAATCTTGCGAATCAGCTTGGTGTTGATGAGTCCCATCAAGCCGTTGGCAACAGCACTGGCGTCCCCGATCCATTGCACGAGCTGCGCAATGGCGCTCGCGCAATCCTTGGCAGGCATTTCCGACATCAGAGTGATCTTGTCTTGAATCGAGAACAGCACTTTGGCGACATCGGCATTCAGGAGCGGATCGACGAACACGCAGTCCGATTCCACGCGGATCACACGCATCAGCGTCTGTTCCAGAGAGTCGTCGGGGTTGATCTTGTAGGGTGTCACATTCGTCACTTCGCGAGTTCCCAAATCGCGCAGTGTGTGGACTTGGTACATGTAGCAATCGACGCCGCGCAACATGCCGAACGCCGTCGTCGTAACGCCGGTGTTGGGTGCCCCGACCGAAAGGCA
>JAYVQJ010001129.1:0-3730 GCA_043777235.1 Planctomycetia bacterium | reverse complement strand
CAAGATTTTTTTTGAACAGAAGGACGCGAAGGTCACAAAGAGGAGCGGACATCACACGACCTGACTCAACGAAATCGTTTTTAACTTGATCGAAGAGGGCTGTCATGGTTCGTACCCGATTGCTTGGGCAATGTGAGTGTTTGGCATTGGCTGTCGTCCTCTTCGGTGCTGTGATGAGTCGTGCGGACGAGCGACCAAATCGCGCGGAGTTGTGGCAACGACTGGAGAAATTCACTCAACCTCCTGCTGAGTTCGCAGGGCAGTTTGGTTCGTATCGTTCACCGTTGAAGTTCTCAGATGGTTCAACCGCAAAATCGTCAGACGATTGGATGCGGCGTCGCAAAGAAATTCTGGCGACGTGGCACAAACGACTCGGCCCGTGGCCACCGCTCGTCGAGCGACCGACGATGAAGCGGTTGGAGACCGTCGAGAAAGAGGGCTACGTCCAACATCACGTGCATGTGCAAATCTCGCCCGAAGGAAAAGTCGCCGACGGTTACTTGCTAATCCCGCCCGGCAAGGGGCCGTTTCCTGCGGTGCTCGTGCCGTTTTATGAGCCGCTGACGAGCATCGGCGAAGGGCCGCAAGGGAAGGGGCGCGGGACTCACGATTACGGATTGCAACTGGTGAAACGCGGGTTCGTGACACTGTCGATCGGCACTCCCGGATCAGTCGAGAAGATCGGGCTCGACACACGGCAGTTGCTCGTCGAAGCGGGAATGGAGGAGCGCCGGCAACCGCTGACGTTGCTGGCTTACACGTCGGCGAATTGTCACACCGCGTTGGCTCAGATGCCGGAGGTCGATCCGCAACGTATCGGGATCACCGGGCTGTCTTACGGCGGCAAGTGGTCGATGTTCTCGTCGTGCCTGTACGACAAGTTCGCGTGCGCGGTCTGGTCCGATCCCGGTATCGTGTTTAACGAGAAGAACGCGAACGTGAATTACTGGGAGCCGTGGTATCTGGGCTACGACCCCAAGACAAAACGAAAGCCCGGAATCCCCTCGGCCGAAAATCCTCGCACCGGCTTGTATAAGGAGTTGGTCGATGCCGGTGACGACCTCGTCAATCTTCACGCGCTGATGGCTCCGCGTCCGGTGCTCGTATCCGGCGGAACCGAAGACCCGCCGCGCAACTGGCAGGCGCTCAATCATCTGATCGCGGTGAATGAACTCCTGGGGCACAAGCAGCGAGTGACCATGACGACTCGCGCTGGTCACATCCCAACGGCCGAAGCGTTGGAGTTGGAACTGACGTTCCTCGAATACTGGCTGAAAAAGTAGACCAGTCACTCCGTGACTGGAAACTTCGAGTCACGGAGTGACTCGCTTACTTTTCTATACGATTCCGCTTTGGCTCAGTGAGCCAGCGACAACAGCTTTCGGGCGCGTTCGATTTCGCGAGCCTTCGTGGCCGCTTGTTGCTCGCTAGTGCCGGGCAACGCGGAAGCTTTCTTCAGAGCCTCCTCGGCATCGGAGCGCTTAACCTCAGCAGTCGGGATCGCTCGTGCGGTGAGGATCGAGACGACCGAGCCCTTCACTTGGACGAAGCCGCCGTCGATGAAGAACGACTTCTCGCCGGAGGCGGTTGTCGCCTTGAGTTCTCCGTAGCCCAAGCGGCCGACGAGTGGTGCTCGGCCGGGGAGGATTCCGATCTGGCCGTCGAACAGCGGAAACCGCAACGACGACGACGGCTCATCAAACACCGTTCGCTCCGGAGTCACGATCACCAATTGCAGTTGTTTGTCAGCCATGTTTCATCTCGTAGGGTGGGTCAACCATCGGGCGACCCACCGGTTGGGATTTTTGTTGTGAGTGTTCTCAATCGTCCGATTCCGGCACGCGAATGATTTGGCCGGGCTTGATGCGATTCAAGGCACTCAGGATTTCGGGGATCAAAGGTGTCAAAGTTGGTAGTGAGTTATCCGTGGCTTTCAGGAGCACGATTCCAACAGTCAGGCTCGTTGTCTTTTGTTGATGTTCAAGTCCGCGATCGACCGTGATGAAGGCATCGAATTTCGGTTCAATCAGGCGCAGGAGTTTTCCGTTCTTGACGCCGTTCCAATGTTCGTTTCTCACCGTTCTGACCGAGTGGCCGATCAGGAGCGGCTTGAGTCCGCGTGGCAGGCATTCGTCGAGGATGACTCTCATGGCTCACTCGCCAGGGCATCCTTGGCGGCATCGAGCGCCTGTTTGGCTTGCTCGCGCGTGACTGAGGGAAAGTCGTAGAGAAAATCCTCCATCGAATAATTGTGCTTGAAACAGTCGAACAAGTTTTTGATCGGCACCCGCGTCCCGGCGAAGACCGGGATGCCGCCGAGGATGTCTTTGTCTCGAACGATCAGTTTTGGTTTGGCTTTCGGCTTTGGTTTCGCTTTGGTCTTGGTCGGCATAGTCGCACCTCCGCGAGGGATTCTATCGCCGACGGATGGTTGGTGGCAGAGGCGGGTGGGACGTCAGTCCTCCCGATCGGAATCGAACCGACGACCTACCGTTTATAAGACGGACGCTCTCACCGCTGAGCTACGGGAGGAAAATGGGGGCGACGTATGTCGTCAGTCATGTTTCTGCTCCGTAGATTGTGCGGCGATTGCTGCTCGTTGTTTTCTTGTTGCGGCGGCCTTCTTGCCGGCGGCGTTTCGTCGTCGTTGGATCGCTGCCTTTTTGCCGGCATCCGTCATGCGCTTCGACCAAGTCACGATCTTGGGTCGATCACGCATCAGGATGATGGTCTCTGTCGAAATCAAATCAAGGTCGTGCATCTTGTGACAGTTGGGACACAAGATTGCGAGGTTTGATAATTCGTTGTTGGCTCTGTTTCCGTCGAGATGGGCGACCTCCAAAACGGCTGGAATACCGAAGCCGCAGTGAGCACACAGCGGGTCGTATTTTTCAAAGGACAGCTTGCGATAGTTCACTCGCTTCGGCATCGAACGTCTTTCCCGTTCGGCTCGTCACGCGGAGCGATGACGGCTACGTTAGCTCGCCGCCATCTTCTTGGCTTGTTCTTCGGCTTCCTCGACGGCTCCGACGTACATGAAGGCGGATTCGGGGAGGTGGTCCCATTTGCCGGCGCAAATCTCCTCGAAGCTGCGGATCGTGTCGGCGAGCGGGGTGATCTTGCCCGGTTTGCCGGTGAAGACTTCGGCCACGAGGAACGGTTGCGAGAGGAAGCGTTCGAGGCGGCGGGCGCGATGCACGACTTCTTTGTCTTCAATACTCAGTTCATCGACGCCCAGGATGGCGATGATGTCTTGAAGTTCGCGATAGCGCTGCAAGATGCGTTGCACGCTGCGAGCGACTTGGTAGTGCCGCTCACCGACGATCTGCGGGTCAAGAATTCGGGACGACGAGGCCAGTGGATCAACGGCCGGGTAGATGCCTTTCTCGGTAATCTTGCGTTCGAGGTAGAGGAAGGCGTCAAGGTGTCCGAACGCGGTCGCGGGAGCGGGGTCGGTCGCGTCGTCGGCGGGAACGTACACGGCTTGCACCGACGTGATGGCTCCGTTTTTCGTGGAGGTGATCCGCTCTTGCAGTTCACCCAGTTCGGTGCCGAGCGTCGGTTGATAACCCACGGCGGACGGCATACGGCCGAGCAACGCGGAGACCTCGGAACCGGCTTGCGAGAAGCGGAAGATGTTGTCCACGAACAGCAGCGTGTCGGCACCGGTCGAGTCGCGGAACCACTCGGCCATCGTCAGGGCCGACAACGCCACGCGGAGACGTGCTCC
>JAYVQJ010001128.1:0-3736 GCA_043777235.1 Planctomycetia bacterium | reverse complement strand
TTGGAAACTGAAGCCCAACGTTGCCGTGCCGGTCGAGCGTGGCCAGTGGTGGGGCGGCGTGATGTCCAACAGCCACGGGATGCGCAGCCGCGAAGTCTCGGTCGATGAAGTGATGTCTCGCACGCGAGTCCTCTGCTTTGGCGACAGCACGACGTTCGCGTTCGGAGCGGACTTCGCCGACGCTTGGCCGAATCAATTGCAGACGCTGCTGGATCAACAATCTGCGAACGACATCACATCAACCCGAAGCGTGAGCGAGGGCCTTGAAGTGGATGATGGATTCGTTCGCGATGAACCGAAAAATCCCTCGCTCACGCATCGGGTTAGTGTTGAGACAACCGCTCCCCAAGTCGAAGTGCTCAATGCCGGCATTCCCGGTCACACGAGTTTTCAGGGACGCCAACGACTCGCGGCCGACTTGGAAAAGTGGCGTCCGCATCTGACGGTCATCACGTTTGGCAACAACGACGGCTGGAGATGGGACGGGCTGGCCGACAAAGAGCACGCGAGCGATGCGACGAATTCGGCGGCCACATGGATGAATCACAGCCGAGCGTTGTCGTGGCTCCGTTCCTGTCGGATGCACTCGGCTCATCAACACCGGACGGCCGACGAATCGCGATGGGCCGAACAGGCGAGTCTGAACTACTTCGACCCGAACATGAATTGGACTCCGCGCGTCAGTCTGGACGACTTCGCCGACAACCTGCGAGCGATGATCGCGATGTGCCGCGAGCAAAACAGCGACGTCGTGCTCATTGTCTGGCCCGATCAACGGCAGTTGCTCGATCAACCGACGTGGCGTCTGCCGTATCAAGAGGCGACTCGGCAAGTGGCCGAGGAAACCGGCATCGCCTGTGTGGACCTCGTCCCACCGTTCGAACAGGCGGAGCAATGGGGAGTCGATCGCTTCCTGCCTCGCGATGTCATTCACGTCGATGGTGCCGGCAATCGGCTCGTTGCGAAGGCGATTGCTCCGCATGTTCGCCACCTGCTGGCGCACAAAGTCGCACGGACACTAGACGGCCGTGACTAGAAGTTTAGACTGCCGCTCACGAATCTGAGCGCGCCGCATCGTTGGCGCAGATCCCTTCCCGTCCGCTGGACTGCGTCGGAGTCACCATGATCCACGTTGAGTGTCCCGATTGCTCGAAAACATACGATGTCGCCGACGAACTGGCCGGCAAAGCCGCCAAATGCCGCGACTGCGGAGGGCGGATTCCCATTCCTCAACTTCGCACGGATTCAGACTCGACGTCCGAACGAACCAAGCCCACCCAACCCAAACCGGCTTCGAGCAAGTCGCCATCTCCGAAAGCTACGACCGCGCCACCCGCGAAGTCGAAACCGACCGTCAAGCCGAAGCCTGCGACGAAGAAACGTGAGGACGATTTCGTCGAAGAGGACTACGAGGACGTCGCCGAGTTCGATGACGTGGAAGAAGTCGTTGACGATGACGATGACGAGAGTGACGAGCAATTCTCCCGAATGACGACCAGATCGAACCGATCCCGTAAAAAGACGAATGCCAGAAGAAACAAGAAGAGTGGCCCGTCGGTTGCGTCGAAAGTGCTGAGTTTTTTTACGGGGAGTTTCGTGTGGTGGGTATTTCTGGCGGGGATTTTGACGTGCGCCGGATTTGCCTGGAGCTTTTATGCCGATCCGTTGGGGTCAAGGCCACTAGCGCAGATGGTGGCTTGGATCGGTCTACCGCTGCTTTTTGCTTCCTCCATCTGGATGATCGTGGTGACCTTTCGAGTCAGCCCCGGATGGGGAATGACATTCATCATGGCGTGGCTGGTGAATCTCGGTTTGAACGTGGCAGGACATCGTGCAATTGCCGGCGGGATCAGTCTCTTGGTCTGCGCGGTCAGTCTGATTCTGGTCGTCCAGCATTGGAAGGAGTTTCGCGCAGTTTTTCTGTGTCAGTTTGTCCTGGGCATGTTCCTGGTGACGCCTCTTGCCGCAGTCAAGGGCGTGGACCGCATGATGCAGGATTTCGAGGCGGAGATTCCCACGGCTAGTCCTGCTGCGGGTGAGTCACCGAAGCCGGATGCTCTATTCAACGTGGCATCGATCCCTATTCCAGGGTTTCGCGATTGGAAACATCACGGAGTGCTGCGAAATGGCTATCACTCTTACTTTGCTGAAGTTGATCGTGGTGAACTGTCAGGCCAGACACCAGGCACTTTGATGCAAATGCACCTTTATCTGCCGGTCGGTGCTGACGACAACTCAAAGCTACCTTGCGTCTTGGTGACCGGTGCTGGGACGCCACTTCTGCACGGCTCACGAGAGCCAGGTCTCCAAAGTGACGCTGAATTTCAGCCATACACGGCTGCGGGATTTGCCGTACTGGGCTTTTCTCTGGACGGCATCATTTTGAACAAGGACCGAGCTACCGATGCAAACTTCGCATTGGCCTATAAACAGTTTCAGCGGTCGGGGGCGGGCACGGTTAATGTGCGGAATGCCGTGGAGTTTTTGATCAACAAAGTTCCTGAAGTCGATCCCAACCGAATCTACATTGCTGGGCACAGTTCCGCAGCAACATTGGCATTGTTGGCGGCGGAGCATGAACCGCGTCTCAAAGGATGCATCGCGTACGCGCCGGCCACAGATGTCGTTGCTCGACTCAAGAATGTGATTGACGATTCCGCCGCGTCGCGGGCACTTCCTGGCGTGGCCGATTTTGCAAAGCAAAGTTCACCGCTGACTCACGCCTCAAAGGTTGGCTGTCCGGTTTTCTTGTTTCACGCTGCCGACGACAGCAACGTGCCGGTCGCGGACTCGCGGCGGTTCGCTGAACTCCTGAAATCGAATCGCAAAACAGTGGAGTATGTCGAAGTTCCGACTGGCAATCATTACGACTCGATGATCCAGCAAGGGATTCCGCGAGCGATCGTGTGGCTCAAGCAATTGGCGGGGACGAGCGACTCGCTGGCGGCGACCGCGACGGCGGTTGCGGTGCCGTCGAATCGTCCGAACTCGGCGGTGCCGAAGGGGGCCGAATTGCCGACGGTTCCGTTTGTGAATCCACAGGTTCCCTCGAATGCCGGACGTCAGCCGAGTGAGAGAGTTGTGACGTTCCGCTTCCAATCATTCAACGGCAACGGCGACTCGACTGCTGCTGCTCGGCAAGCTCTGCGAAATGTCTCGTGGGCTGACCTCAATGATTTGGAGGTCGATGCGGCCAAGGGTGAAATTCGGATCGGGCAGTTGGGTGGTTCGGTGAATTCCGAACCGGCTCGACAAGCGCTGATCGCGGCCGGTTTCCAGTTGCAGGGCGGGGTTTCTATCGGGAACAAGTCGTCAACCGCGTCGGCCGCCGAACCGTCAAAGATCAATGCCACCAAACCTCCGGCCGCAACGCTAGAGGACGTCCCCGAAAAGAGTCCGCCCGCGAGCACCGCGACCGCGAAACCAAAGACGCCTGGCGCGCCGCCGGCAGCGAAACCTGTTGAAGAGCCGAAACCATCCAGAGCGGCACGCCGAGTCGCGAAGTTCCGCTATGAACGCTACACGGGCAAAGGTTCGTCAGTGAACGCGGTTCGCGAGGCGTTGAAACGGATCGCCTGGGCCGACCAAGAGGACATCGTACTGGATGCGAAGAACCGCGAAATTCGTATCGGGTTGACGGCCGAGTCTCCTGATTTTGAACCGGCTCGGAAAGCTCTTCAGAACGCAGGCTTCTTGCTCACACCCGGTGTCACAACGGCGATCACCAAGGATTGAG
>JAYVQJ010001127.1:0-3739 GCA_043777235.1 Planctomycetia bacterium | reverse complement strand
GAGCTTCCGTGCGAAATTCGACCTGCAAGGCTCCGAGCATCTTGGTGATCTGAGCTTCCTTGCGATTGATGTTGAGAACATTGTCGAGCTCGAACGCGCGCGGCTCGTTCGTCGGATGCAGAATCAGGCGTCCGGAACGGAGCAGCATGTACTCGAACACGTCGTTGATCTCTTTGCTGATCCGCAGATTCGGAGCGGAGAAGCGTTCCAAGTCGCTCAGGAACCCGTGGTGGTGCATCAGTTCGTTCGGCCGGACTTCCCAGTAGTCGAACCGAGCCATGATCCAGACGACGAGGAACAGTACGCTCAGCAGCAGCGTGAATAACCCATAGAACTGCGCGTTGGCCCAGGGTTTCATGGAGTCGAAGAATCTGGAGACGACCGGCAGCATGTCAGGACGATTCGTGAAGAGTAACACCGATCCCATCGCGACCGCCGCGAACGCGAAGAACAACGTCAGCGATGTCGTCCGAGGAAAGTCGAACGCAATCACCACGAGGTTCACGGCGGTGAGCATCAAGAAAAACAGCGTAATGAGTTCCGCCACGCGATGGCGCGGGCCGTCGGGTAACGCGGTGTCGCCCAACAGTAACATCACCAGCCACGCGATGATCCCGAAGATGAACGTCGGGTAGAGAAACACGATCTTCGGATACGAGACCAAGAAAATCGAACTTGGAGCCTCTTCTTTGTCGCTGTTCGGCGGCGCGGCCGCGATGGGTGGCGGAACGGGAGTATTCGCAGGGGTGCCGGTACTCATGGAGTCGATCTTCCAGAACTGAGTTGATGTGGCAGTACGATTTTCGCCGCAAGCAATCCACGGCGGAGGTGCCTGCTTGATTCGCCGCCGATTGCGAAAGATTGAACTGTCGGCGACGACGGCAATCTATCGAGGCCGTTCGACGACGTGTAGCGAGTCCCCGGTCAACGCCACGGCTGGCCAATGTTTCAAACTGTGAAGGGTACGCCGCTATGTAACCCGCAGCGTGAGCGAGGGAGTGCCCCGGAACTCCCTCGCTCACGCTGCGGGTTACATGTCTGAGACCGGACAATTAGCCAGCCGTGCGGTCAACGCGGGTTTTCCTCGGCATTTCGGTGCGGACGTAGCAGCATCCAGAACTCTTTCAGCCGCAGGACGTACGCCAACATCGCGTAAGTCACGACGGCCGCCAGCACCGTCGCGCCGAGTTGCAGCAAGCGTCCCGACGAGTTCACCGCTCCGGCCGACAGACGTTGCAGCACCCACGAGCCGACGACCGTCATGCCGATCGTGGCCACCGCCGCTCGCCCCGCGTTGCTGGCGAGCGACCACCACGGCAGACGACCGACTCGATCTTGGATCAACAGCAGGCACCAACCGAACTGCAAGATGCCACACAGCGTCGTGCTCAACGCCAGCCCGCGAGCACCGATGATGAAAATCGAGCTGACATTCAGCACGAGATTGACCACCACCAAGCTCAAGCCGATCTTCAGCGGAGTGATCCGGTCACCGATTGCGTAATAGCCACGTTGGACAATCAGCAATCCGCAGAACGCCCAGACGCCGATGCCATAGCAGGCAATCATGTCCGCCGTCTGACGAGCATCCGCCGCTGTGAAATTCCCGTGTTGAAAGATCACAACAGCAAGTTGGTCCGCCAACAACCACAACCCCGCGCTCGCTGGCAGGCCGATCACGAAGACCAATCGCAAGCCCATCGCCAGATCATCTCGCAAGAGCTGCATGTCTCCACGCTCGGCGTGCCGAGTGAGCAACGGGAAGATCACCGTTCCGAGCGCCACGCCCAACAGCCCCAACGGAAATTGATACAGCCGCTGTCCCTGATTGAGTGCCGACGCGGTTCCTGCATCGAGCGGTCGCCAGTCCGTCGAGCGATCGTGGACTGTGTCCGCCGGCTCATCCTTCGAGATGTCGCAATCGACGACGACCTTCGGGACGACTTCTGTTGTTCTCACACTCTCTGGCCGCGAGAAGCCCCACGCGATCAGTCGATCGCTGAGCACATTCAGTTGCGTGATCGACAATCCCAAGACGACTGGAGCCATGACACGCAGCAGTTCGGCGATGCGGTCTTTCGCGTCACGCCAACGATGATCGAATCGAAGTCCGACACGAGCAAGCTGAGACCAGGGCAGCACAAGCTGCACGACGCCCGTCGCGACGACGGCGATTGCCAGCCACATCGCTTGAGACTCGGCCGCGAGGTCTTGACGCTGCACGAACCAAATCGCGGCCAACGAGCAAACGTTGAACACCACCGGCAGCAATGCCGGCCAGGCGAATCGTCCGCAGGCGTTCAGGACTGCTCCGACTTGTGCGGTCAAGCAGATCAACACCAAGTAGGGCAACATCAACGCTGTCAGCGTCAGCCACAGTCGAGTCGAACAACTCAGCGGCGCGAGCCAGAGGACTCCGGCAAGAATCAATTCGGCCACAGCGACGAGAGCGGTCAATCCGATCGCGACCCACACAAACACCGCGCTGGCTAACTGATTCGCGGCCTCGCGGCCCTGTTGCTCTTGTTCTCGCACGAACAACGGCAAGAACGCGGTGCTGAGTGCCCCTTCGCCAAACAACGCTCTCGCGAGATTCGGAATCGCAAACGCGACCGTGAACGCATCGAGCACGCGGCCGTTGCCGAACAGCGCCGCCATCGCCATCTCGCGCACGAGACCGAGCACTCGGCTGAGAAATGTGCAGAGACTGACGATTCGCAGACCGGAAAACAGGCCTCCCGCCCGTTGCCTCTGTTCGTCGTCGGCTGATCCCTCACGATCCGTCATGCTGGAGCACTCCGCTCATTTCACAAGCGGGTCCAGCCGGGCCTCGTTGATGCGGAGTGTCAAGAGCACCATCCTCACCTGCTTGCCGGGCAAGCCGCGTCCGTGCGCACAAAACAAGATATTCAGATTCTCAAGACCGTCCAAAAACCAATGGATGACAAGTCGCTCGATCGAGTTCATCTCCGCTGGTTCCTTCGGTGTGATCGTATTGAAGTGTGAGTCGGGAAATTCGCGAAAGAACTGCTCGCCAGTCAGATGCTGCCAATGACACCAACGGTAAAAGGGTTTGAAGAATCGTTCGTCCCAATCGTCGATCGCCGCTTGCCCCAGGTCGCGACGCTGTCGCTCGCTCTCGATCCACTTGTGCCGATAAGCCGCTTGCCACGCTTGGTCATACACGCTGGCCGGAACTGGTGATTGATTACGACACATGCCACGCACCCTTCAACCAGGATGTGCCGCAACGCATCGGTCACCTGACCGTCTGCGACGAGCACTCTCGCAATTGTCAGAATCGAAGCTCAAAGACGCGGGACTTATATCGGCAGCGCGAAGCGCTCTCAAGCGGCGATTCGCGAGATCATTCGCGATGAGGTTTCACACCGTCCGCTGCAAGATGTCCGGCCGGAAGATTGGCGAGCCTTTGACATCGACCTTCGACATCGGCCATTGCTCGGTCGGAGTCAGCACTTCGAGTCCGTTTGGGCCAATCAGCATCGTGTCACCAATGCACGCGGGA
Organism: Planctomycetia bacterium; assembly: GCA_043777235.1. Lineage (GTDB taxonomy): Bacteria > Planctomycetota > Planctomycetia > Planctomycetales > Planctomycetaceae > SXKJ01. The sequence continues at coordinate 213 of JAYVQJ010001127.1, read as the reverse complement.
CCGACCGAGGGATGCCAGAACATGGGCATGCCGGCTCGAAGAATGAAATCACTGTTCGGAGTCACGCGAACTTCGCACGGCTGATAGCCGACGACCTCCGCTTGATCGGCGAACTCCCATTCTTCCGCGTGCCCGAACTTTTCGTAGATGCGAGCCACTCGCTTCCACGTTTCGCTGATCGACCAGCCGGCTTGCGAGAAGAACATGCCAATC
>JAYVQJ010001126.1:0-3744 GCA_043777235.1 Planctomycetia bacterium | reverse complement strand
CGGCTCGACGCAGCCCTCCATCCAAGAACGGTTGAGGTTCCATTTTCGCAAAGCGTCCGGCAGGAAACCGGCTCTCAATTCGTCTGTCTTGAGACGTTGGCCGGCGTTGTGGCACTTGAATGGAGGGCTGCGTCGAGCCGCAGCACTCCAGGGACAAAGAGCGGGACGATTCGTGCGGCAGTGACGTCCGCCGAGCGCATCGTTCGCAGCTCTCCTTCGGGCGGCCCGGTCTGAGCGGTCAGGCCGGGCCGCTTTGTTTTTGGAAGACGAGAGAACTGGGTAACCGGGTAACTGAAAACGGAGAATGAGTAACGAGCCGGACAGGGGAACAACTCCTTCCGTTGCTCATTCCTCATTCTCCGTTACCCGGTTACCCGGTTTGTTTTTCATCGAACCGATTGCTCCGTTGTGCAACGCCGTCGCAAGCAGCACTCCGTCGATGCCGGCGGCGGAGAGCGGTTCAAGGTCAGCCGCGTTACGGACTCCGCCTCCAGTGATGAGGCGGATGGACGGAGCGAACTGTCGAATCGAGTGACACAAATTGAGCGTGCTTGGCCCACGTTGCTCGCCGACGCTCGCGAGGTCCAGCACGATCATTTGCGTGACGCCAAAACCCAGTGCTGCGCGAGCGATCCCCAGCGGCGTTGTGTCTGGCCAATGGGCTTCGCCCAACATTGGCTTCCCGGCTTTCAAGTCGAGACTAAAAACGATCCGCTCGGAGCCGAATTCGCCGATCATTGTCGTCAGTAGTCGTGTGTCGGAGAGCGTCTCCAAACCGACGATCACTTTCGTGGCTCCGGCTTGCAAAAAGCGGCTGACATCGGCGAGCGATCGCAAGCCGGCGTCGATCCATAACTCGAAGCCGTCGGCCGTGAGTTCTCGAAAGACTTCAACGTTTGGCCGTTGATGCAGGATGCCGTCCAAATCGGCGACGTACAAAGTCGTCAGTCCGAGCCGCTCGCGAAACGCACGCGCGACGTCGAGCGGCTGCGAGGAGTTCGTCAGCACGCTTTCAACGGGCCGATACTCGTCGCGCCGGCCACCGACTCCGCGAACCACAACGCCGTTGAGTAAATCGAGGACGGGAAGAATCAGCATCGCGAATCCCTGGAGTGCGGCGGCTCGACGCAGCCCTCCATCCAAGTACGTTTGAGGTTCGATGACGAGCAAATCGTCGGTAGTGTCCTATTTTCAATGTAGCCCGACGTCGCCGACGTCGGGAATGGCCGACTTCGGCGAAGTCGGCCTACAAATTAGGACACTACGAAATCGTCCGACGGAAACCGACTTCCAATTCCTCGCAATCGAGAAGTCAGCAAGCGTCTGGATTCTTGAATGGAGGGCGGTGTCGAGCCACCGCACTCCAGGTTTCAAACGGCCTTCGTCGTTGCGGCGCGTTGGCTGATTTCTTCTGGCTGGATGCGGCTGAGTCCCGAGACAGTGCCGGAGCGGACGCCACTTTCGTCGGGTGATCCGGCCGCGTTGAGTACTTCCAGCCGCATCGGCAACGAGATCGTGAATGTGCTCCCTTTGCCGAACTCGCTGACCAGTGTGACTTCACCGCCGAGCAATTTGCAAAGTTCCTTCACGATCGAGAGACCGAGGCCAGTTCCCTCGAATTGTCGAGTGAGCGCGTCTTCAATTCCCGGTTGCTGTCGGCCTTGGCGAAACTTCTCGAAGATTCGTTCCTGCTCTTCGAGCGGGATGCCGATGCCAGTGTCCTCGACTTCGATCAAAAACCGATTGTCATCGCGCAGCCCGGCGCGGACGCGGACGCGGCCACCTTCGGGTGTGAACTTGATCGCGTTGGATAGCAAGTTGCTGGTGATCTGTTGCAGCTTGCCGACGTCTTGAAACAGGACCGGCACACCCGGCTCGACGAACCAGGATAGGTCGATGTTTTTCTTCTCGGCCTGCGGAGCCATGCCGTTGGTCTGCCGCTCGATCAAGTCGTTTAGTGAGAACTCGACGAGATGCAGTTCCATCTTGCCGCTTTCGATCTTCGCCAGATCGAGCACGTCGTTGATCAGCGACAGCAGCGTGCGGCCGGCGATCTGAATGTTGCCGACGTATCGCCGCTGCTTGTCCGACAGGTTGTCCGCCGTATTGAGCACGTCGCTGAAACCGAGAATGCTGTTGAGCGGCGTCCGCAATTCGTGGCTCATCGTCGCCAGGAATTCGTTCTTGATGTTGTTGAGCTCGTACAGCCGCAGGTTCACGCGAGCCAATTCATCGACCTTGCCGTCGAGGTCGCTGTTGACGCTGCGCAGCTCTTCCTGGACGGTAACAAGATGCCGCAACATCCGATTGAAGGCGTGACTGAGTTCCTCGAATTCATCGCCGGTGCGGATATCGGCGCGCATGTCGAGTTTGCCGTGAGCGATCGCGTCGCTGACTTTCTTCAGGTGCAGCACCGGCTTCGTCACGACGTATCGAATCACGAGATAGATGGCGATGATCGACAGCACGACCTTCACCAGCTCGGCCGAGATCACGAAGGCATTCACGAAGTGCAACGGCGACTTCACGCTTTCGAGCGGCAGGGAGACCTTGACCGCACCGAGAAACTCGTCAGCGTGACGTTCAATCGTCTTTCCGTCGGCGTCGATGCGAGCCTGATGGTGATGGCACGAAAGGCAAGACTCGGTCGCTTTGAGCGCCATGAAGTATTGATACTCCGGCTGTTCGCTGTTGACTTCCTTATAGACGTGGTCCACTCCGCCCGCCCGCAGTTTGTCCAACGTATCCCAATCGCTGCCGGTGGGCTTGAACTTGAGGTCCACGTCCTTATCGCTGGGATGCGAATGCAGCAAAGCCCCTTTGAGTGCCTTCAACTCTTCCGGCTGAACCTCGAAGTCCGAGTTGACCCAGTTGGACGTCTCGCTAGTGCTGTCCAGAAGCCATTTCTCTTTGTCTTTGAGACTCTCGCTTAAGACCGCGCTGCGAAACGCGGCCGTGTTCTGCATCGCCTGAACGTGAGCTTTCAGCAGAAAGCTGGCCGCCAATGATTTGGCCGTCGTTTGCGTCGTTCGGTCGAGTAACCCCGCTGTCTGTCGGCGGTACAAGAAAAACGTCGTGACCGCGAGCAGTGTCAGCCCCGTTCCAAACAACACCATCACCTTCAATTCGAAGTTGGCTTCGCCCAGCAGACGTTTCAACGAGCGATAAGACATTGAGAGGAGGGTTGGCGATTAGAGGTTAAGGTCTTGATCCGAAACAGATTCGCTTGTTGCGTGCGTGATTTTGGGAATGTTATTCGACGAGAGTCTCTGAGCGAGCGGAGCGTTCTCCGCCTGCGTGAAATTCGGCAGCAATCGTTCGGCTTCCTGAAGTGCGGTCATGGCTCGACTCAATTCTTCAAATTCAATCCAAGATTAGCTCGACGCCATCCTCTGACTTTTCACCATCTTGGCGGTGAATCTGAATGATTCTGACAAGCTTTTCAAACACGGTTTCTCCATTGCCGTTTTTCGCGTTTGCTAGGTCGCTTGCGACGAGCTCGCGGGCCGTTGGATGGCATTCCAACAACGTCTGTTCCAGTTGACGAACTGTTTCGCGATAGCCGAGTCGGTCTTTCGAGAGAGTTGAGTTCTTCCATCGAAGCACGAAGCCCCAATCGGTCGTTCCGAAGCCACCTCGTAGAATGTCGTTGAAGGCATCGACATTCCTTCCCCAAGACACATTCGGAATCAGCACTCGACTGACCTCATCGTAGAACTCTTCAAGCGTCGAAAAGTTTGCGCC
>JAYVQJ010001125.1:0-3745 GCA_043777235.1 Planctomycetia bacterium | reverse complement strand
AAAAGAAACAGGCGAGCTTTGCGTTCGACGACAAAGAGCGGCTCAACTGGCACTTCATTCCGCGCCCGCGAAATGGATTGCCAATCAAGCAGCTTGAGGGAGCCGCGCTGAAGGCTGCTCACGGCCTGATTCAAAGTGGGCTGAGCGTCGCGGGCTACGACCAAGCGCTCAACGTGATGAGCCTTGAAGAGGTGCTGTACTTGCTCGAAGGAGGCGATCGCTCGGAACGCCGTGAGAAGCGCGACCCACAGAAGTACTACTTCAGCATCTTCGGTACGCCGGCCGAGACTGGCTCATGGGGGTGGCGGCTGGAAGGGCATCACCTGTCGCTGAACTACACGATCAAGGACGGCAAGGTCGCATCGAGCACTCCCGAATTCTTCGGCACGAACCCCGGCACGATCGAGGCGGGCCTCGGCCGACAGATTCGCGTCCTCGGTGCGGAAGAGGACATCGCTCGGTCCATCTTGAAGCTCTGCAACGATGAGCAACAAAAGCTCTGCTGGATCGATAAGGCCGCTCCAGACGAACTCCGAACCGGTGGTGCGACAGGCACGAATCCCGTCGCTTCGCAACCAGAAGCGACCGCTCCCGTCGGTCTGCCTGCGTCGAAGATGAGCGCGGACCAAAAGAAGTTGCTCGCTGAGTTGCTCTCCGAGTATTTGAAGAACATGCCCGGCGATGTCGAAAAAGAACGCCGCGCGCAAATCGAAGCCGGTGGCCTCGACAAGATTCACTTCGCGTGGTGGGGCGACGCCGATCAGCACAAGCGACACTACTACCGCGTCCAAGGTCCGACGTTCTTGATCGAGTACAACAACACCCAGAACAATGCCAACCACGTCCACAGTATGTGGCGAAATTTGGGCGGCGACTTCGCGATCTCCGTCAAGTAGCCCAGGCCCTTGTGGCCTGGAGTCCTGTTTTTCAAAGGCATTCATTCATCTCCAACTCCCGAGGTTCAACATGATTTCACGCAGAAGCTGGTTGAGTTTTTTGGTCGCCGGATTGGCGACGATTAGTGTCTGGTCCATGTCCGCTCAGGCGGCCGACGACGATGGCTGGCAGACGATCTTCGATGGTAAGACGCTCGACGGTTGGGACGGCAATCCCGACTTCTGGAGCGTTCAGGACGGCGCGATCACCGGCCAGACAACGAAAGAGAAGCCGACGAAGGGAAACACCTTCATCATTTGGCGAAAGGGCGAGACCGCCGACTTTGAGTTGAAGCTCGAATACAAAATCATCGGCGGCAACAGCGGCATTCAGTACCGCAGCTTCGAGGTGCCCAACGAGAAGTGGGTCATCGGCGGCTATCAAGCCGACTTCGAGGCGGGCGACACGTACTCCGGCATCAACTACGGCGAACGGTTCCGCGGCATCCTCGCTCTGCGTGGCGAGAAGACCGTCATCGGAGCCGATCACAAGCCGAAGGTCGTCGAGAAATTTGGTGACACGAAAGAGATTCAGTCCAAGATCAAAAAGGAGGACTGGAACACATACCACGTCGCCGCGAAGGGCTTCACCTTCACGCACAAGATCAACGACGTGACGACTTCGATCGTCACCGACGAAGACACCGAGCAACGCCGAGCCAAAGGCGTCCTCGCGTTGCAGCTTCACGCTGGCGATCCGATGAAGGTTCAGTTCCGCAACATCAAGATCAAGCACACGAAGCCGGAAGGTTCAGCTCGATTGGATCGCTCGTCGTCCATCCCGGCTTTGCAGGCCGCGATCGTGGCGAGTTCCTTCGGTCAGACCGGCACCGCCAAAAAAAAAGCCCTGCTGTTAGCCGGTAATCCGAGTCACGGATTTGGTGCTCACGACCATCTCTCCGGCTGCTCGCTGCTCGCAAAGTTGCTCAACGCGAGCGGCCTGATCGACGCGAAAGTTCATTCGCTCAAAGAGAGCGGCTGGCCGAAGCCGGAAGAACTCGCAGCCGCGAACACGATCGTCATCTACTCCGACGGCGGTGGCGGCCATCCTTTCAACGCTCATCTCGACGAACTCGCGGCGCTGACGGCGAAGGGGACCGGCATCGTCTGCATTCATTACGGAGTCGAGACGACGATCGGCAAGCCGGGTGAAGCGTTTCTCGATTGGACCGGCGGATACTTTGAGCCGAACTACTCGGTCAACCCGCACTGGCAAGCCTACTTCCGGCAGCTCCCGAAGCATCCGACGACCAGCGGCGTGAAGCCGTTCAGCACGCACGACGAGTGGTACTATCACATGCGCTTTCGCGAAGGGATGAAGGGAGTCACGCCGATCCTCACCGACTTGCCTCCGGCAACGACGCTCGTCGTCTTGGACAAGGAGGGCAACGTCGTCATGGAAGAGAAGGACGGCAAGAAAGTCCCGAAGCTCAGCCGCCCACAGAACGCTCACAACAACAACCCGCACGCTCGCAAGGCCGTCCTTGAAGATAAGGAACCACAGCACACGGCCTGGGCGACGCAACGTGCGGACGGCGGCCGAGGTTTCGGCTGCTCCGGTGGCCACGATCACTGGAACTGGGGCAACCCTCAGTTTCGCAAGCTGATCCTCAACGCCATTGTGTGGACTGCCGGTGTCGATGTTCCCGCTGACGGTGTTCCCGCCGGCAAAGTGACCGTCGATGATCTGCTTCAAAATCACGACGAGCCGATTCCTGCTGACTTCAACGAGACGCAACGCCCGCGCATCCAAGCGCTGCTCGACGAATGGAACGCTCAAGCGGCGAAGTAATTCCTGGAGTGCTGTGGCTCGACGCAGCACTCCGTTCGTTGGAGATGACGACGTCAATCACGTCTGAGCCGATCGTTTGTTGAATTCACCAGAGCGACGTTTCTTTGACAAGGAAAACGGCAACTCCCATTTGATGGAGGGCTGCGTCGAGCCGCAGCACTCCAGGGTTTTTGGTCGATCATGCCAACTGCTCGCGAAGTGCAACATCCGCTGATTCAACATCATCTTGCCAAGTTGCGTGACAAGACGACTCGGCCGGATGAGTTTCGTCGGCTGATTCAACGGTTGGCTTCGTTGTTGGCCTACGAAGCGACACATGACCTCAGCACGCGATCGTTGGAGATTGAAACGCCGCTGACTCGCATGGCCGCGCAGCAGTTGTCGCAGCGGATCGGACTTGTCCCGATCTTGCGAGCGGGACTCGGCATGGTTGATCCGGTGCTCGACCTTCTGCCCGATGCGGAGGTCTGGCATCTCGGCCTGTATCGGGACGAAGCGACCGCTCAGCCGGTGGAGTACTACAGCAAGCTGCCGGCACACAGTCCGGTCGATGTCGCTTTGGTGCTCGACCCGATGCTCGCAACGGGCGGCTCAGTCATTGCTGCGCTGCAAGCCCTGCAACGTTGGGGCGTGCCGAAACTGAAAGTGCTGTCGATCATCGCGGCACCAGAAGGGATTGCGAACGTCGCCGCTGCCTGCCCGCAGGCTCAAGTCTTCGTCTGCTCGATCGACAGCGAATTAAACAGCCGCAAATTCATTGTGCCCGGTCTCGGTGACGCGGGTGATCGAAGCTTCAACACGTTGCCGTAAAGTAGCCATCATCGCTCCGCGTGAGGAGCCTTCCGTCAAAGCGTTCGATACCGTCATCAGCCAGGCTCATCACGCGGAGCGATGAGGGCTACATTCCTGTGCCAACCATCTCATACGGATCGCAAGAAATCACTGCGCGTTTGCCCGTTCGGCTCGTCACGCGGAGCGGTGACGGCTACGTAGCCATCATCGCTCCGCGTGATGAGCC
>JAYVQJ010001124.1:0-3756 GCA_043777235.1 Planctomycetia bacterium | reverse complement strand
CTCGTCAACCCAGGGTAGCTCGCTTCGCGAGCAACCCTGGGCTATGTGGCGCAATCCCTTCGGGATAAAGGCCGTTCGGCTTCGATCAAACTTGGAACGACTGAGCTTGGACGACCTCGTCTCCGTCTTCGGCGGACTCGGACGAGGGCGTCCAAGCTACGAAAATGGGAACGCGGACTATGCCAGAATTTGGAATTCGAGGCGATGCGAATTCCGGCGTCATTTCAACCGATTCGACGCCCTACGCTTCGCCTGATTGAAGAGGTCGGCGGCCGAGACCGTTGTCTTCGGAGGGGTCGTCGTCACCTTCGGCGGCACTTTGCTCGTCGTGACCTTCGGAGTCGTTGAGGCAGTCGTTGAAACCGGCATGACGACCGTGCGGCGGCGAACTCGTTTGGGGATCAAGCTCTTCAACCACGATGGTCTCGCCTCGGCAGCACGCTTGATGTCGGAGGTCAATTCGGCGGCGACAACGGCGCGACACCACCACGGGAACGTGTCCCACCACGACAAGCGACGCCCCGCGATTTCGAGCATCAGCACTGTGAGACTCAGCGCGAACAGCCACGGCAACAGCGAGCGAGTCTGCATGCTGCGCGGCGGATCGGCCAGCACCGACAAGATGTCCGTTCGCTCGCGGCCGTTCGATAACTTCGCGATGTCAGACAACAACTCGCGACCCGAGGGCAAGCCTTGTCGCGGCGCGAACTCCGGCGAATACGGCAGCGTCACGGTCGGCCCGCGCAAGAACTCGCGCGAGTTCTTCCCGGCCGCGCGGATCAACGTGCGATACGTCCCGGTTTGCTCCAAGCGAAATCGAGCTTGCAAGGAGTTCGGTCCCGTCCAAACGAAGTCAGGAGTCGTCGGCTGCGTCCGTTCGTCACCGGGCGGGACGACGAACAGCGTCGGTGCGTCCGAGCGATGTTTGGTGCCGCGATCGGGATCAAGCTCCACATTGACGACCGCCTCTTGCCCCTCTTGCTGCATCGTCACGAACACGTCATCCGGCGATGCGCTGTTGAGCAACCAGCGAGTCTGCGTGACGAGAAAGTCCGCATAGTTGTCCCACGAGGCGAACGGTCCCGAGTTTGGTCCATCGACTTCGAGCGACAATGCAGCGACTCGGCCCAGTCCGCGATACCAGAACGCCAGCCACGGTGCGTTGTACTCGTCGGTCGAGATCACGGCCCCGGTCGCGTCCGGCTTTAGGTAGCTGAGGTTGTATCCCTTGGTCGGCGGAAACTCGCCGCGCCCCAGATCACCCATCAACAGCGCATCCGGCAGCAGCTTGCCGTGAATGCCGTCCTCGGGATGAACCGCTGGGTCGTGCTTGATGAACGTGTTCCGAGCGATGCTCATCGTCTGCTTGGCGAAGACGCGCGGCAGCTCTTCCGGGTCATCGGTGAAACTGATCTCGCCGCCGCCGAGCTTCGCGATGTCCTTCAGCAACTCCGAGTGAATGTCGTGATCGGTGCCGAGTCCAATCACGCTGACCGTGATGCCAGCATCCCCGTACTTCTTCAACAGCGTCTTGTAGTCCCCCGGTTCCTCGCTGTCCTGAGCGTCCGAGAACAGGACGATGTGCCGCGTCGAAAATTCGCCGGCCTTCATCAATTCGTTGCCGGCCCCGACCAGAGCCTCATACACGAAGATGCCGCCACCCATGCTCTGAATGCGGAGCACGTTCGAGATGATTGCTTCTGGATCATCGACGTTTCGCAACGCTTGAATGATGTGCGGCGAGCTATCGACCGCGAGCACCGCGACCTTGTCTTGTGCCGAAAGCATCTTGATGCACTCGGCCGTACCAAGGTTGGCGAGGTCCATCTTTTGTTTGCCACCCTTCACTGGCATCGACATGCTGCCCGATCGGTCGAGTGCCACCGCGATCGCGACGCGGTTCTTGCGATGCTCTTCCCGCAGCTCCATCGAGATCGGCAAGACGTCATCGAGCGGACTCTTGAAATAGCCACCGACACCGAAACTCCGCTCGCCGCCCGTGACCAGCAGGCCGCCGCCGAGATCCTCAACCCACTGAGCCAGCCGTTCCATCTTCAGCCGTCCGAAGTCGGCCGCCGGCACATTCTCGATGATCGCCGCTCGGTACTTATCGAGCGAATCCTGCGTCAGCGGATGCGTCTTGCTGGACGCGACATCGACCGGCAACCGCGCCGCCTGCAACGCTCGCACGAGGTTGTCTTCCTTCCCGTCCGAGTTCAGCACCAGCACGCGCGGAGCCGTCTCGACTCGCACGACCCCCGCACCACGATTGTTCTCTTCGAGCGGATCGTCTTCGAGTTCCAACACCGCCGTGTAATTCGTGATGCCCCCCTCTTCGAGCAGATCGCGAAACAGCACGCGATTCAGCCCGGTGACGAAGTCCCGTTCGAGCTTCGCGATCTCCTGTCCGTCGCGCAGCACTCGCACGGCTCCGTGAGCCTCGCGGCTGGCCTGCACCCAGACCGTGAATTGAAACGGCTCGCGCGGTGAGACCGTGTCCGGCAAACTGATCGATTCAATCGCGAGGTCGCCGATCCGATTCCGCTCGAACAGCCGAAAGTCCACCGGCACACCCAACTCACGAGCACGCCGCGCTGCCGACATCGGCGACGCCCCGTTCGCCTCACCGTCCGACATCACCAAGATTCGGGCCGGCCGTGTCGGCTCGATCAGATTCAGCGCCGACGAGATCGCGTCATTCAAGTCCGACCCGTCCGGCATGACGCCGCGCGTGTACGCTCCGATTTCGCTGTTGCGAGACAGCGTGTGCTCGACTTCCGCTCGGCTGCCGAACGTCACGAGGCCGATCCGATCACCGCTCTTCCGATTCCGTTCGAGATCCTTAATCAACTCCTTGATGGACTCGTCCGCTTTCGCCGGCAGCGACCGCGACCGATCCGCCACGACGACGATGTCGATCCCCTCGCCGCCAAGATTCCAGCGCGGCCCCACCAATGCCAACAGTAACAGCACGAGCAACGTGACTCGCAAGAACCCCGTGAATCCTTTCGCTGCTCCCCATCGCCGATAGGCGAACGCCAGCGGAATCGCCAGCAGGAATAACTCTGGATACTGAAACTGAATCATCGCGGCCTCGGATCATCGCTGCGGTTGCGAGAGTTCGGAGTTGAGCACAATGAGAAATGAGAAATGGAGAATGCAAATTGAATGCGGCGTCCACTTCCATTTTGCATTCTCCATTTCTCATTTCTCATTTTCCATTCCCCGCCGTCCCCGCCTGAAGCATCAATTCCACCGCCTCGCGGCCCGTCATCCCGATCCGAATGCCGAATGACTCGGCTTTCGGCGTGCAGCCGACGATTTTCGACTCGAACAAATCTTCCGGCTCCGTCAGCGGCTGAGCCGGAGTCCCTTTGCAAATCGCAATTGCCTGCCCGAATTCCGCCGGCGTCTTCAAGTCGTAGATGCCGCAACCAACGATCCCAGCCTCTGTCAGGATCGAGCAATACTGCCCCTGATGCCAGCGATTGCTGATCCCGATGGCCGTGCCGTTAGTAAACGTCAGCTCGCGGCTGCTGGTGCGAGGAAGTTGATCGCTCATCACGGAAGATACAATCGAGGTCAGGGAGAGTTTGCCGATCGCGCGGTCTCACGGTGGCCAAGTTTCACGGTGGCCAAGTTTCACGGTGGCCAAGTTCAGTAGTTCCAAGTTCGTGTCGTTTGCGTTTGCCTTTACTCCGAAGGAGTTGCGTCTCATAGCCCAGGGTTGCTCGCACCGCGAGCTACCCTGGGTTG
>JAYVQJ010001123.1:0-3757 GCA_043777235.1 Planctomycetia bacterium | reverse complement strand
GCCGCTTGGGATGGCGGTGGAGCCGCTCTTAGGAGATTCCGAGAATCCAACGACGTTGGGGGAAAGACAGCGGCTCCGCAGCGAACCAAAGCGGTGCGGGGCACACTAAGGGGCCACCGCACTCCAAAGAGGCTCACGAGCGGGGACTCGGTGGGATGGACCGGACGGGAATGGACTGAGCAAACGCCGATCACTCGGATGGCAAGACGGCAATGGCATTCGGCGGGTGAGTTTGGCAAACTGATGTGCGACGTATTGTGGCCCGCCTCCTGACCGAACCGTTTGTCAAAGGAACCTGAAAGATGGTGGATGTCATGCTGTCGCCGGAAACTGTCTCCGCGCGCGGAGAACAAATCTACGAGCGCGAAATCCGGGCCAAAGTTGAAAGCCAGTTCCCAGGGCAATTCGTCGTGTTGGACATTGCGACCGGAGACTTTGAAACCGACGCCGATGACTTGGCCGCGACCAAGCGGATGCTCGTGAAACATCCGGATGCCGTGTTGTACGGACTGCGTGTGGGCCATCCGGCGGCGTACCGCTTGGGCGGTCTCACAAAGGTGCGCGGACGATGATGACGGAAACCGTGACAGCCGATCGCGAAATCGTGGTCTCGCTGGAGATGATCTCGCTCGGCAAACCGCCAATAGTTTTGGAGGTCGTCGTCGACACTGGGTTCAACGGTTATGTGACACTACCGAGCAAGGTGCTGCGGTCACTGGGTGGCGTGTCGGTCGGGACGCGCCGCGCGGAGTTGGGTGATGGTCAGATCGTGGACATGGAGGTTTATCTGGTGACGGTCAATTGGTGCGGCCACGAACGAGAAGTTTTGGCACTTCACGCTGAAGCAATACCACTGATTGGCATGTCCTTGCTGTGGGGAAGTCGAGTCACCTTCAACGCGCAAGCCAGTGGAGCCGTAACGATTGACTCGATCACTTGATTCTTGAAGGTGGGACTACGAACTTGGGGAGTGCGGCGGGGCATCGCTGCTTGGGATGGCGGTGGAGCCGCTCTTGGGGGATTCCGAGAATCCAACGACGTTGGGGGAAAGACAGCGGTTCCGCCGCGAACCAAAGCGGTGTGGGGCATCCACTGGGTCCACCGCACTCCAAAGCCTGTTCCAAACGGATGTCTGGTTTTAGGATCACCGCGTTTTGAAAAGCGGTGACTCCGGTCACCGCAGTCCAAAGAGGTTCACAAGCGGTGGGTGGCACGCTCAGAACGAAGTCATGGGCGTGTCACCGAACAAACCACGCGCTTCCTGATGGTTAGTTGGTCTGCCACCCGTCGGACAAACTGGAATACAACGATGTCCCACACCACTGGCGAAAGTTATTCAAAGCTGATTATCACCGGAGCCGTCGCAGCGGTTCTTGGAGGGGTAGTATTAAACGGCATTAGCAAACCACCCGAACCTCCTCGTCCCTCAATCAGCCACACGACGCAAACCAATCCGCAACTCAATTGGGAGCCAATCGTCGATCCCAGAGCGTCGGGCAAAAATAAAATAAATGCCGCTCAACGGCGAAACGATTACGTTACATCCGAAAAAAAGTACGCAGATGTCCAAAACGAGAGTTTTGCTGTTCCGGCTGGACAGCAGCCGGTGGTCGTCAAGGAAATCAAAGGCGTGTCGGAAGCTGATCTGAGTGGGCTGCAACTTACCGTCATTAGCGCAGTGAGAAACGGGAATTTGACTGAGTTAGCTTTATCGATTCGAAATACGTCCGACACGGAACTCTTTGCTTGGTTGGAAGAATCGGATGTTCGGGATATTTCGTTACAAGGAAATTCCGGCACAAATTACGGACTTGTAAGTGCCACACATGTCGCGCGAGGAATTCGAACCGCCAACTACATTCACGGTGCCGCGGTGGAACAGTTCTTTAAGTTCGCAAGGTTCAAAAAGGGCGAGGCAAAGGAACATAAAATGACGTTTCGGACCGACGGCAACACCGGTGACGAACCACTACGGTTTGAGGGAGCATTCAGGTTGTCGCGAACTGATCCCTTTGACTTTCGATCCAGGCCCCCTGAATTGACGACGATCGTGATAAAAGCGATTCCTGTGCCTTGGCCAAATCAGGTTACACCGAAAAAAGACTGATAATTTCGACGTACTTTGCCAAGGCGATAGGCTGACAGCGAAGCCGACGCGAGTGGCACAGGTTGCTTTACTCTGGGCGCAAAGCATCCGGATTCTTTCAAACTTGGCCACCCTTTTGATGCGTCGGACAATTGAATGAACTCTGCATCCGCGACTAAGTCATCTCCTCTTCGTTGGGGCACTGATGTGACGCTGCGTGCGATGCGCCGCTATGTGCGGCAGCTTCTCGAGCAATTCGATCCTGACCAGATCATCCTGTTTGGCTCGCACGCTTATGGGACGTTGAATGCCGAGAGCGACGTGGACCTGCTGGTGGTCATGCCGACGCGAAATCCCTTGGACCAAGCTCTCAAGATTCGGCTGGCCATTTCCGCTCCGTTCCCGCTGGACCTGCTGGTGAGGACGCCTGAGACATTGAAGTGGCGGCTGGAGGCGGGCGATTGTTTTCTTCGCGAGATCATGTCGCGTGGCAAGTTGCTGTATGAAAAATGACAGGAAGATACTCGGATCGTAGATCGCGGTTAATGACACAGGAGGCGAGATGACAATTCAAGAAATTGAGTCCCAATTCGATGGCGAATGGGTGTTGGTCGAAGACCCGCAGACCAACGATTTGTTGGAAGTTGTGAGCGGCAACGTCGTGCATCACAGCAAGGACCGCGATGCGGTTTATCGGACGGCAGTCGCGCTGAAGCCGAAGCGATGCGCGGTGCTTTTTACCGGCGAGATTCCCGATAACACGGCGGTGGTGCTGTGAACTATTCGTTTAACGGCCGGCGCGGGCTGATCATTGTTCATTCCGAGTTGTTCGGCCCAACGGGCAGCGTTGTCGTCCGGCTGGCTCTCGATACGGGGGCCACCAGCAGCATGATTAGCAACGGGGCGTTGTCTGCGATTGGTTATGACCCGTCGCTGGTTTCCGAGCGGATTCAAGTGACGACCGGCAGCAGTGTGGAATACGTCCCGACGCTCGCACTTAACCGAATCGTCGCGCTAGGACAAGAACGCCAACGGTTCCCGGTCTTGTGCCACACGCTCCCTCCGAGCGCGACGATCGACGGGCTGCTCGGCTTGGATTTCTTGCGTGACCAAGAGTTGATGTTGGACTTTCGCAAGGGGCAACTGACTTTGAAGTAGCATTCAGGGATGAGGCCGCTAATCGGAAAAGGAATCGCCAATGAAGACTCGCATTCATCTGGATCGCCACGGGCTTCTCGACGCGGCAGACTTCGAGAAGTATTTTGGTGTGGCTCCGCAACGGACGCGCCGAGCGACTCAACTGCAAAGCAAGTGATCGGCAAGAACGATGATGCTCCCCAGCGAACAATCAACTCGCCGTCAAATACTCCTCCGCGCCGGCGCAGGTTTCGGCGCAATCCCGTTGTCGTGGCTGCTGCAATCGGTGAGCGCGGCCGATGTCGAGAACTCGCCCGCGTCCGCTCATTCAGCAAAGGTGCCGCATCGGTTTGGGCGGGCGAAGTCGGTGATTTTTCTCTTTATGGAAGGTGGTCCTAGTGCCATCGACCTGTTCGATCCAAAACCGAGGCTCAATGAGTTGGCGGGGCAAAAACTGCCGGCGAGTTTTAAGCCGGTGATTTTGTCGATGGGTGAGGTGGATGCTCCGCTGTTTCCGTCGAAGCGGAAGTGGGC
>JAYVQJ010001122.1:0-14873 GCA_043777235.1 Planctomycetia bacterium | reverse complement strand
GACGTCTGTTGCTGCTTGGCCTGTTGGTGTTCGGTGTTTCTACGACGATGGGGGTTCGTGCGGCGGAGCCATCGAAATTATCGAAGCCGTCGACCGGGGATCTCAGCTCCTTCACCGCCAGCGACTGGCCGTGGTGGCGTGGCCAGCAACGGAACGGCATCGCGGCCACCGACCAGAAGCCGCCGCTGAAGTGGAGCGAGACCGAGAACGTCCTGTGGCAAACTCCGATTCCGGGCCGAGGCCACAGTTCGCCCACGGTCGTCGGCGATCAAATTTTTCTCGCGACCGCCGAGCACGATCGCGAGGTGCAATCGGTCCTCTGTTTCAACCGTCAGACGGGCGAGAAGCAATGGCAAACCGACATCCATCACGGCAGCTTTGAGCCAGTCCTCAAGAAAGGAAACACGAAGAGTTCCTTGGCCTCATCGACGGTCGCTTGCGACGGCGAGCGCCTCTTCATCAACTTTCTACACGACGGAGCGGTCTACACGACCGCTCTGAGCCGCGACGGCAAACAGCTCTGGCAGACGAAGATCACCGACTACGTTTTGCATCAAGGCTTCGGTTCGTCGCCCGCGATTTATCAGTCTTTGGTGATCGTCTCGGCCGACAACAAAGGGACGGGAGCGATTGCCGGACTGGATCGCGCGACCGGCACGATTGTGTGGAAGATCGAACGGCCCAAGCTGCCGAATTACACGTCGCCGATCATTTTGAACGTCGCCGGCCGCGACCAGCTTTTCTTTTCTGGCTGCGATGTCGTGACCAGCTTGGAACCACTCAGCGGCAAAAAGCTGTGGGAGATCAAAGGCTCGACCGAAGAATGCGTGACCTCGACCGTCACCGACGGCAAGCTGATCTTCACCAGCGGCGGTTATCCGAAGAATCACCTCTCCGCGATCGCCGCCGATGGTTCGGGCAAAGTCGCGTGGGAGAACGGCTCGCGCGTGTATGTCCCGTCGATGTTGGTGCGTGACGGCTATCTGTATTCCGTGTTGGATGCTGGCGTCGCAATGTGCTGGAAGTGCGACACCGGCAAAGAAGTTTGGAAGGGACGCCTCGGTGGCACGTTCAGTGCGTCGCCGGTCCTGGTCGGCGAGCATCTTTTCGCGACGAATGAAGTGGGCGAGACGGTTGTGTTCAAAGCGACTCCCGAAGCGTTCGACCTCGTTGCCGAGAACGCACTCGGCGGAGAAGTCTTCGCCACACCGACGATTTGCGGCAGCCGCATCTACTTCCGCGTCGCCAACCAAGTCGATGGCGAGCGGCGTGAGAAGCTGATGTGCATCGGCAATCCAAAGTAGTTCGGAAATCTCACGTCGTCCGCAGCAATCGAGAATCGTATCCGGTCGTTCAATGCGCGAAATGAAACGTCGGCGACTCCAAATCTGGATTGTGGTTTTTGTGCTTGCGATCTACTGCGTGAGCTATGTGGTTTGTCGTCGAAGTCACATAATCGTGCATGTCACGATGAATGCCGGTGACAAGTACACATTTCATGATGTTGTCGCGGGCGAAGCGAAGCTTGCGAGCCCCAATCCCATCGTTGCGGCCTTCTTTGCGCCTCTTTGTTACCTGGAATCACGGTGCTGGCGCATCGCAAAGCCGATTGGATCGCCGTATCCATAGTACAGTCGCTAATTACCCACAATTGCGACCGTGGCCAATCGCGCGGCGGGGTCATTGTTGAGGTTGTAGAGTCGGTTGGACGACAACGTCAGCACGACGGACTTCGCGGACGTCGGCTTCTTGACGTTTAGCGGCATCACGACGACGTCCACGAAGGACTGTCCGGCAGCAATGACGACGGATGAGCCGGTCAATCGGACGCCGTTGACCAGCAATTGGTAGTTGGAGTTCAAGCTGGCTGTTCCGCTGCGCTGGAAATTGACCGTCAACGAAGCATCGATGCTGCCGGTGCGGCTAACGCGGAAGATGCCCGTGTCGGCCGGAATTCCGGCGGCGGTCATCGCGGCCGAGCCGTCGATCGCCGTGATCGAGAGGATCGGCTCATTGTCGATGAGGCTGACAGTCGCAGACCGGAATGCGGGGACCGGGTCCAGCACGTAATTCGCACCGGTTCCCAGAGTGAGCGAGATCGTCTCGGTCGGCTCCACCGCAGTGTCGTCCAGAGGTTTGACGATCACATCGACCGATGATTGTCCCTTCGGAATCACAACGGAGTGATTGTTGAAAGAGGCTCCGCCGATGGACAACGTGAAATCGACGCCAATCGTCGCGGTGCCGGCTCGGACGAGATTGACCGTGAGTGGATCGGTCGTTGGCCCGGATCGGGTCACTCGGAAAGTGCCGGTATCGCTCGGCTGGCCGGATTTGGTTTCCGCAGCATGATCATCGGTGGGAGCAATTGAAATCGTGGGGGTGCCGCTGCCAGTCTCGACGACGGGATTCGTGTTCCCAGAACCGCTGCCAGTGATCGGAGGATCGAAGTTGCCGACAATTGGGACCGACACATTCGTTCCGAACTGAGCGTAGAGATCGACTCCCAATGGCGATGGCGAGAACTGGTGGTTGAGCGCGGCGGCGGTGCCCCGAACAGCAGCAGAGGCGATCGACTGGAAGATGTAGAATTCGGCCGTGGATGTACTCGGAGAAGCTCCGTCACGGTTGGGCACCATCAAACCGATATCGGTGATGCCGTCGAGATTGAAGTCACCCGCGAACGGTCGCTCCAGCACACCTGGGAACAACTGCGTTTGGGAATTCGCCACGCCGGGATTGTCAAAGGAGATCGTGTAGTCGGCTTTGCCATCCAGTTTGAGCGCGCCTCCAATTCCGTGCGCAACATTGAACGAAGAGAGGTCGAACGAAAACGTATTGAGCTGCGCGTTGTGGACAGCAAGATCGACGAATCCGTCGCCATCGAAGTCGCCGGTGATAGGCACACCGGCCATCGTGCCCGTGAAGGACACGTCTCCCGCGTCGATGTTGTTGTTCCCGTTCGTGTCGAAGTACCACTTCTTGCCATCGAACAGACCAATCTCGTCGCCGACATGAGCCGGATTGAAGTTTCCGGAAATCGGCGTGCCGTTGATTTGCAGACCGCTGACCACCGAGTAATCCGGCCGGCCATCGTTCGTGAAATCGAGCAACCAGCGATACTTGTTGTTCAAGAGTCCGTAAGCACCGAGGCGATCAAAGCCGTCTTGAGTCGCTGCTGCCGCCGGGTTGAACTTGCCGGCGAAGACACGATCGGTGTTGAGTCCAATTTCAAACACGAGGTCGCGATTGACGGAGTCTGTGTTCGTCGGATCGAAGTGCATGTTGCCGTTGATATCGACGGTGATGCCGCCTTGTCCGATCGAGCCAATTTCCGAGCGGCTGTCGATCGTGAATCGAGCCACGAAGTTGCCGCCCGGAACAATGTCACCCGTCGGGAAGATCGGCGATTCTTGAGGTTCCTTGGCGTTCGATTCGCCATCCAACTTGTTGCCGGCCGGATCGACAATCGAATCATCGATCGTCAGCGTGAAGCGATCGTCGGGCAGCGGGCTGGAGAACGTCAGCACGGCGGTCGCTGTGGCTGGAACTCCCGTGACCACCGGATTCGCGAGGATGGTCACCGTATTGATGGGAATGATGCCATTGGCATCTCCCTTGAGAACGTAGTGCCCCGGTTGCGCGGCAACGGCAGTCAGCAGCGCGACAAAACTTGGAAACGTGACAGCATCGCGGTTGGCAAAGTCTTGGAAGCTGATCGTGAGGCTGTCGGTACGCGGAGTCGGACCCGCCGAAGGCTTCGGATCGAACAGATCGTAGGCCAGCGCGGAGGTGATCTGCACCGCCGTGACTTGCGGGCCTTGCGTGTCAATGAAGGTATTCAACGTCACCGGACCACTCACGTTGCCGGCAAGGTCTTCAAACGTGGCCGAGATCACTCGCAGCCCATCCTTTATGAAGCCGGCGACCGAGCTGTTCAAATCGACGTTCGACGTGAGCGACCAATGACCGATGTTCGGCGCGAGTCCGAACTGATTCGTACCGTCAGCGGGCGAGACGACAGTTTGTCCGATGAGCACCGGACCACCCGTCGAATTCGTCGCATACAAACGCACGATCGCGTTTGCTTCCGCGTACCCGAAGAACGTCGGAGTCGTGTCGCTCGTGACTCGATCGGTGGACGTCGCCGGGAATCCGACAACTCCCGAATCGCTCGCTGCGTCGAGATCCAAATTCGTGTGAATCACCGCAGTCTGCACCGTTGGTGGAGCGGCGGTATCGACGACGATCTCCAACGGTTGGCTGAACGCTCCGAAACCACTTTGAGCCGGCGTGGCCGGATCAATCATCTGGACTCGCGCGGTGAGGAAGTGGCTGCCGTCGGTCAGAGCCGTCCCGAACGTGAAGCTGTAGACGCCCGGTTGCCCGCCCACAGGCTGAGCAAAGCCTGATGCGACCGGCGTGTGCTGATTGTTCTCGTCAAAGATCGCCACGCGGAAACCGGCTATTGTGCTGGCTGCGGTCGTGGCCGAGTTGAACGGAATCGTGGTGACGTGGTCGAAAGGCGATCCGGATGTCGCGTTGCCAGGAAGATCGTTGAGCAGTCCCGCGTCAGCCAAGCGAAGCAGAATCGTCGGGGTGTTGTCTTTCGTGACGTTATCAAACTGCGAACGGCCGGTGTCGCTGTTGACGACCGATGGCGGAGTCGTCTGCGTGTCATCCAACTCAATGCCAGATGGCACCGGGGCGGGCAGGTTGACCACACTCATCTCGTAAGTGTTGATCGCATTTGCCGTCGCGCCGAAGACCTTGAGGAAGTACGTTTGCCCTTGCACAGCCGGAATGCGGACACGTTCGTTGTTGTCGGACGATGTGCTGGAACCGATGACGTTGCCAGCATTATCGATCACTTGGATATCGAGGTTGCCATTGTCGGGGAGACCGACGTTCTGCTCGAAGAAGACTTGGAAGTCGATTGTTCCCGTTTCCGCGGCGACGAACTGATAGAAGTCGACGTCGCCCGGAACGGCAATCGTCGGATCAAGGTTGAGAGCCGCACCGGTTCCGAGATGCGTGGCCAGAACGCGCGTGTCGTTGTCCGACGCCCCGTTGACCTCGAACGGATCGGGCGCGAACGTGACGAGCCGTGCGGTGTGATCGGCACGAGTCAGTGGGCCATCGAGCGGCGTGACCTCTTCGATGCCGTCAAACGTGATGAACGGCTTATTCGAGCCGACCTTGATCAATCCCGACGTTCCATCAGCCCCTTTGAAAAACTGCACGACGTCGTTCGCACCGAGTCCCGCATCGGCGATGATCAGCTTGTCGTAACCGCGACCGCCGCTGACGTGCAATTGCTCGACATCGTTGTTCGGGATCTTGTAAGCGGAGACCGTGCCATTCACTTCGATCAGCACTTGGTTCGTCGCGGTTGGGTCAATGGTCAGCGTGATGGTGTCGTTGGCATCCGAACCAGGGACCAGTAATTGATCGTCGCCAGGACCGCCAATCAGGATGTCGGTGGAAGCGAAGTCGGTGTTGACGATGAACGTGTCGTTGCCGTCGCCGCCGTCGATCGAATCGTCACCGGGACCGCCAGTGATCGTGTCGTCGTTCGATCCGCCAAAAATCGTGTCGTTGCCTGCTCCGCCGTACGCCACGTCAAAGCCATCGTTCTCGCTGGGAACAGAAGTGCCAAGGGTAATGGTGTCAGCACCACCGCCACCGGTGACAGTGTCGTCTCCCGTTCCGCCGATGATCGTGATTCCGGTGTTGTAGGCGCTGACGTTCGCACTGTCGTTTCGGTCGCCCAAGTTGATTAAAGCTCCGCTCAGCACGTCGGACAGGGCCTTGAGATCGACGCCACCCTTGGCGAACACGTCGGTCAAGTTGTCCATGGTGCTGCTCAGCACGCCCGGTGGGCCGCTGTTGTCGTCAGTTCCAATGACGGTGGTCGTGTCGTTGGCCAAGACGCTCAGCTTCGAGTCCTTGTTCTTCGTGGAATGAGACGTATCCACGTAGGAATAGACCGTGCTTGTCGCGGTTGCTGCGGAAGTCTTCCAGAAATCAACGTCACCTTTCGGATTGATCTGGCCCTGGCCGAACTGGCCTGCCGCCAGTGCTCCCGCGTTCGCCGCCGAATTATTCGAGGGAGCGGGAGACAAATTCAGCGACCAACTGTTGAGCGTGCCTGTGTCGAGATGAGCGTTGTCGCTGACCGTCAGTGTCCACATGCCGTTGGGGTCTTCACCGTTGAAGGCGGACAATGGATTGCTCGGAGCAAATGTGGAACTAAAGGGGGCAACGCCGCTGCCGATGGGATTGAACGTGAAGTCATCGTCCAAGGTCGTGTTTGTAAAGTTGTCGCCATCTCCGTCGACTCGGTCGATCAGCGTGACCGTCGTCCCGGCCGGGCTGGTCAGGTTGACGCGAAGGTCGTGATCGAACGTGTGAGTGATATTGAGCGTGGCATTCACGTCGGTCAGAAGGCCGCTGAACCCACTGACGGTCAGCGTTGATGTCACTTGGCCCGGATCCGTGTTGTCATGATCTGGAATGGCTTTGGGCACATCGGCCGAGGCAATGACCGGCGTCGATTCAAGCACTTTGTCAGCATTCGGATCGACCTCCAACACAACGAACCGATAGCTAGAGTCGGCACCGAAGCCGGTGTTCTCGACCTGGATGATGTGCGGTCCACTCGTCGTGACGTCGATCGCCCCCACGGCGTTGAACCCGCTAATGCTGAGGTTTTCTTGCAGCGGCGTCCCGAAGAGGTATCCACCGAGATCCGAGATCTTCAGACTGGTGCTGGTGAATTTGCCGTCGCGCTCTGGGTCGCTGTCCAACATGACAACATAACGCTTGCCAGCTTGAGCATTGAACGCGAACGCATCTGTCTCGTTGTTGTTGACCGTCCCCGTCACCGTCTTGCCGGGAGTCGACTTAAAAATTGCCGAATTGATGTTCGTGATGCCGGAGCCTTCCGGAAGCGTCACGGTCGGATCGGCGACCACTTGGTAAAGCTGATAGTCGTCGATGATGTCCTTCGACGAACCGGTGACTTTGAAAAACACGTCGCCAGCCTGCGCGGCCGTAGCTCCAGCCACCACCGACGAGGCCGCTTGCGATGCCGAATTTGCAATGGTCCCCGCGAAGTTTGTCGTGCTGCCAGCGTCAACCGCTCCAGCGATGCTCGGAAACAAAACTCCGTTCTGCGCGAGCAAAAACGGGATGATCGGAAAGCTGATCGAAATATCGACCGTCACCCCGACCCCCACCGAAGTGCCAATGCTGAGCGACACGGCCGAAAGCCAGTTCGTCGAAAAGCCGGGCGGTGCCTGAATGATCGTGACACTCGGCGAATCGCTGATGTATGTCAGGAGTCCAGGAGTCATCGTGACCGTGTTCACTTCTCCGGGAAACGCTGTGTAGAGGAGCGGGCCTAGAACCGCGGCGGTTGAAAGAACGATTCGTTCTTCGAGTTGCTCCAGTACGATTGGCCGTACATGCCGACCGATTGTTCGACGAGCCAATCGCCCGCGATGCCGCTTCGCCTTGCCCAGCATTTGACCAAAGAGTCCTCGGAATCCGTGCAAGTAACGAAACGATTCAATCATAGTTGTCTGTACTTTCCAGAAATCCCAAAGCGGTGTCGGAACCTTCAATGTCAGAGAGTGCGATTCTTGATGGTTGTTCCATCCCTGCCGAAGAGAGCGCCGTGCGTTCAAACGACAGGCCATCGCGACTCCAGCCAGAGCAGGTTGGTAGCGATCACGGGAAAAAGCTAGTTCGATTATTGACGTCGAAACGATTATGCCGGCAAAGACAGGCATGGCCACCGACGTGTGCAATCGCTCGGCATCGTTCTCGCAACACGGGCAGACAGTCCGGCCAAGCGGGCTTCTCCAGATGGATTCGCGAAGCGGGAATCCAAGATGCCAACTTCACACTCTGCGTTGGCTGATGTTGCGAAAAAGCATCAACCGCAACCAATGGCTTGCGCAGATCAGCCGGCACGCGCTAGCGTCCGGTTCAACCGGGGCTAGCGCCCGTCGGCTGATTTTCACGTCCCGAATTTTTCGCAGTGACAAATCACTAGAAGCGCCACTCGGCGCGCACGTTCAATCCATCCAACGTGAGCGTCTTGACCTGTCGCTCGAACGAGTTCGGTGACTCGCGAACTGTGCTCAGGTATTCCGGTGTGGTCATCATGTTGAACCACGCCGCGACGTAGTAACCGGCGGTCACACGGAAGCAGCCATTGCAGCTTTGCCAGCCGCCACCGAGTTCAAACTCCGGAACCGTGACGATCCGTGTTTCTCGCAATCCCGTTTGCGCTTGGATGCCGGTGAAGATGTTGGTCTGAAGGTAGTTTGCCGCATTGCTTCCCATGAGGAAATTCACGGCTCCCTTCGAGTACAAGAGCAAGCCGCAATTGCCGAGCAACCGCTCGCCTTCGAGGCCGAACCGCGGACCGACGCCGTTGAAATCCACATTGGTGCTGACGTTCGTCGTCCCCAAAATCGAATACGTGGCCCCAAATTGTTGTTCGATGCGAGCGTACTTCACGCCAATCAGGTAATTGACCGCGTAGCTGTCGCCGCCCCAGATGATGGCCCGGTAGTTCAGGTCAACGGATTGCATATTGAAGTTGCTAATCGCCCGAGCCGCCAAGCTGTCGGCAGCCACGTTGAGAGTGCTGGGATGCACGGTGTCGGCCCGTAAGAAGGAACCACCGCCGGGCAAACTGACGCTGTCACTCGCCGAAGCCTGATACCAAGTGTAGTTGGTCGTAAAACTCGAACAGGAGTCGATCGCCTTTGAGCCTCCGATTCGAAAGCCGGAATTGAATCCAAAATCCGCCACCGCTTGCGGTCCCACTGGGACGGAAGTGGCCAACGTTCCATCCACGGGAGTTGCGTAGATCACGTCAGCGCCGCGCGGCCGCAGATAAAGATACTCGCCCCAAACCGCGTTGCGATGTTCCCAGAACTCGAAGCATTCCACGCAACTCTCGACGTCGGTGCTCAGGTCATCGACGGTCTCGGTGGATTCCGGCAGCGGAGGAATCGGGGCGTCAAAACCGGTCGCAGTCACTCGGCGATGATTCACGTCTTTGCTGAATCGCGTGAATTCCACGGCTGGTTCGGTCTCCAACCCATCTGGCACGCGCAAGCGAGTGAGTGACCGTTCCGTACCAGTGCCGCTGAACTTGGCGGACATCCTCCGGGACTGTGCTGACGACGATTGCGGCAACGATAAGACCACCACCAAAGCCGCGATCCAGATTCCAATGTTCTTGCACACTGCGAACTCGCTCTCTTCAATGAGGTCGTTTGAGTGCAGTCCGTTGCATCGACGGTGAACACAGTCCTTGAACGATCGCGCGAGACGTTTCGTCGGGCACTTTCTGCCGGTCGGAAGCGTCGCATCGAATCGAAGGAATGCGCAACTCGTTCCATCAAGAATCGGTTGGCAAGTTGCGAATCCCGCGTGCTCGCTGTGCGAGGATCAGCGTTTCAAAATCAGTCGCGTGCAAGCCGACGCACCATCGCGAGAATCGGTGAGACCCGACTAAGACGATTAAGCGCTCAGGACGTCTGAGTCTCGGACGCGCTGAAGTTACGCGAGCACATCCCAGATCGGTTCACCGCCGTGGGCGATGTGCATTGGCCGGCCCAGCGGGTCAGGCACTGTCAGGTGCGGATTGATGCCGAGGAGTTGATAGATCGTCGCGACGAGGTCGGCGGGTGAGACCGGATGACTGATCGGATACGCGGCTTGCTTGTCGGTTTCACCGAAGACACAGCCGGGTTTCACGCCGCCGCCGGTGAGAAAGCTGAAGCCACATTGCGGCCAGTGATCACGGCCCGCCTTGCCGTTCACCTTGGGCGCGCGGCCCATCTCACCCATCACGACGACGAGCGTGCTGTCGAGCAATCCGCGCGATTCGAGGTCTTCAATCAGCGCGGGATATCCTCGGTCGAGGATCGGCAGGTTTGCGTCCTTCAACATGCCGAAGTTGTTCTCGTGCATGTCATACGAGTGACCGTAACGGCCGAAGATTTCAGCATGAACGCTGATGAACGGCACGCCCACTTCAACCAGTCGCCGCGCGACGAGCAGGCTTGAGCCGCTCATGTTACGACCGTAGCGATCGCGGAGCGCATCCGATTCCTTCGTAAGGTCGAAAGCGTCTCGCGTCTTGCTAGAGATCAGCATGTCGAACGCTCGCTGCTGGAAATGGCTTAAGCGATCGATCGCTCCCGAACGACGAGTCTCCTCGAATTGAACGTCAAGCTGATCGAGCATCGAACGCCGGCGATCAAGCCGATTCACGGTGATGCCGGGCAACTCATCGAGCGTCGGCAATCGCGGCTCGCCCATCGGAATGACTTGGTCGTAGTACGCGACCTTCGGCTCGCGATCAAACTTCGGTTCACACACTGCGAAGAGCGGGTCGTACTGATTGCCGAGAAACCCGCCGTATGGTCCCGGCCGTCGAATGCCCGGATACATCGAGCTCTCGCCCCAACCGGGATAACACGGCAAGCAGACCGCGCCCGGCAGATCGCGTGGCCCCATCTTGAGATACTGACAGATCGCGCCGATGTCCGGCGGGTCGGTTGGCTCCGGCCGCAACTGATCGAATCGGCCGCCGCTGAAACCGGTCATGATGTTGAGCGGATTGTGAGCGTTGTACCCGTGCGTCACCGTCCGAATCAGACACGCCTTGTGCATCAGCTTCGCGGTGTTCGGCAAGTGCTCGCAGATTTGCAGTCCCGGCAACGACGTGCTGATGGGCTGGAACTCGCCGCGAACTTCGACCGGAGCATTCGGCTTCAAATCGAACATGTCCTGCTGACTAGGACCACCAAGCAAATTGAACAGGATCACGGACTTCGCTTTGCCAGCGGGAGATGTCGAGGCCGCTTGTAACAATCGCGGCACACTCATCCCCGCGAACAACGACAACGAGCCGACTCGCATCGCTTCGCGGCGAGTCACTCCATCACAAAGCTTTCCGGATTCGCCAAGCACGCTAAGCATGACTTGATCTCCAGGGATTGCATTTCAGAGGACGCGGAAACACTTTACTTCTCGGCCATCCACTGCCAAAGGCCAAAGAGGATTTTGGACAGGAATAACCGCTGTTTGGACAAGGACTCGATCGTGCCTCAAAGCTCCCCTTCCGCGCGCAGTCCTCCGCTGGCTGGCCTCTGTGATTTTGACGCTGCTCAGCGTCCCGGTCTTCCTGTCGCAGAATGTGTTGAATGGCACAAACGTCACCATTACGTGCTCTCCCGATTACACGGCATCGTGACCGCTCACATCACGTCCGAGCCGTTGTACGAATTGAAAACGGCGTTCAGCTATCACGCTTACCTGTTTGTGGAACACGCGACGGCCATTCGGACTCGCGTGTCTGAGATGCGAGAGCCGCCGCTGGGATTGGAAGACGTTCCACATCCAGCGCTGAAGCTTCTCTGCGACGAAGTCCTTTGTGCCCCAACCACCGAAGCGTTGCTGATCGGTGTCTACGGAGTGCTGGTTAATGAGTTGTACCGTTCCCTCGAATGCTATCTCGCGACAACCAACCCTTTGGCAGATGCACCGTCAGTACGGATCATCAAATTCTCGCTCTACGAACTGAGAGAACTTTGCAACTTTGGTTACGACGCTTTATTGGGAGTGCGGGCATTGGCCGAAGCGCCCGCTTCAACACACCAGGATCACGACGAGTTGGAGACCTGGAAGACACTGCTTCACAACTACCTCCTTGCCGCAGGAGGTCTCTCAGGGCGTGATCCACCGCAGCCCGTCGAATTGAAACCGCACTATTCAGAGAAACCGTTCGAGTTCGATCCCGTGCCGAAGCGGGACGATCGGTTTCACGATTCGTACAACGGCGGCGTGAATCCCGAAGCCTTCTTGTATGACGAGCGATTCTCGCCGCGCGACAAGGTGCTGATGCTGTTTTACAAGCGGCTGCGCGAGATCGACGTGCCGGAGATGATGGCCAGCATCATTCATCAGACGCCGGGCAAACCGTGGGACTATTACCGAGACATGTCGCGGCAACTCTGGGATGAAGCCCGTCACGCGATGCTCGGCGAGGTCGGCTTCGTCAGCCAAGGAATCGACTGGTCGAGCATCCCGATCAATTTCACTTGGTCGCTGAGTCTCAACACACAGCTCACGCCGCGCGAGCGACATGCGGTGTTGTATTTCATTGAGCAAGGTTTGATGCCGCGCAACGGCAAGCGGTTTGAATGGGAAGTCGCCACCGAGTCCGGCATCCCGTTGGCCAAACTGATTCAAGACTTCGATTGGGCCGACGAGGTCTTGCACTCGCAGATCGGCCGCGAGTGGTATGTGTCGGAATTCTCCGACCTCAAGACGGCGCTCAAGTACGGAGACGATTGTTGGTCGACGGTGATGAGTCGCTGGCAACAGTATCTCGACGAGGGTCTGACTCAGCATCGCAACTGGTGGCCGGAGTTGTATCGCGCCGCGTGTGCTCGCTGGGGAACAACGCCCGATCCGGCGGCGCTCGCGTTCGACCAGACCTATGCCGACGTCCGTGCGGACTTGAAGTCGATCAGCGGTTCGGCCTGACGGTTCACAGCCAGCCGTTGCGAATTCGACAAAGCCGGCAGGTTCTCGTGCTCACCGCCACGAGATCGCGAAATCATCGAGTTGCTTGCGGCTGATCTGCTTTGCCTGCCGACAGTCAAATCGAGCCTGTTGGAACTGCGATCCGATTGGGGCGAGTTTTCCTTTGGCAACGATTGCCTTCGCCGATTACCTTTGTCCGCCGCACCTCCACAGCGCAGGCGTCCGTTCACCCGGATCGAAACAGACTTGGAAGTTTTCGCCGTGCTTGCTGTCCTCAAACAATGCTGTTCGCAGGAACGACTGACACGCCTCGGCGTGCTGTGTCGAGTTCGCTGCCGCCGACTGCTCCGATCATTTCGGTTCCCGGCTTGGGTCAATCGTCCCTCTGGTCGTGCATTCGCGGTGTCGCTGATTCTGCACTTCATCTTGGCCGCGTGTGCGGCGATGTCGCTGCTGCCGAGTGCGGGGAAGTTTCGTGAGACCGTCTTCGAGACCGAGTGGGTTGCTCCCGCCGCCGGCTTGGAACCTGCGGTTGAGATGACGGCGATGTCAGCGACCGCGCCGGCTCCTATTGATGGTGGCTCGACCGGGGCGCTGATGCCTGAGTTCCGCAATGTCGAGCCTGAAATCGACAACCCGATCCAAACATCACTCGCCAGCTTGAGCTTTGACCACATCATGAACACCGATCTCAGTCGTGCGATCGGTGGCAAGGGACAAGCGAACGGTTCTGGTCTCGGACGTGGTCAGGGACAAGGCATCGGTGCCGGACGCGGCGATGGCAAGTCGTTCTTCGGACTGGCGGCCGAGGGGAAGTCGTTCGTGTATGTGTTGGATTGCTCGCTGAGCATGAATCATCCGCACGACAGCGAATCCAAAACGCGATTCCGAAAGATGAAGTTGGAACTCGCGAATTCGCTGAAGCACCTGAAGCCCGAGCAGGACTTCTTCATCGTCTTCTTCAATCACGAGGCGGTTCCGATGCCAGCCGATCGGCTGGTGTCGGCGGCACCGGAGAATCAGCAACACTTTCTTTCTTGGGTCGATCAAGTCCCTGCCATGGGCGACACCGATCCGACCGGCGCGCTGTCAGTCGCGTTGAAGCTGCGGCCGGATGTCATCTATTTTTTGACCGACGGCTGCTTCAACGGCCCGGCCAATGAGATCGTCCGCTCGATTCAGCAATCGCGAACGGTGATCAACACATTCTCGTTCGAGTTCGGGCTCACCGAGAAGCAGCAGGCTGGACTGGAACTCATGCGTCAGAAGAAGTCGAACGCTGCGATGACGAAGTTGGGCGAGTCCACGTATCGGCAGATGCGAGAAATCTTGACGGCCGAACAAGTGCTGCAAGGCTTGGCCCAGCACAACGGCGGCAAGTATTACGTCATCCCGTAGAGGCGGTTTCAAAAGTAACCCGAAGCGTCAGCGAGGGCCGATCGTACGCTGGAATTCCAAACGCCCTCGCTCACGCTTCGGGTTACTGGTTCGGTTGTGACGCCGCTTCTCGCAACAGTCATTCAACAAAAACAGCCGCGTTGATCACGCGGCTGTTGGAATGATTGGATGGTCATCGAATTCGACATCACGAATTCGCGGGGACCGGTTCGGTCTGCTTCTTTTGAATGGCTTGGTAAACCTCTTCGCGATGCACGCTGACTTCACGCGGGGCTTCGATGCCAAGGCGGACTTTATCCCCCTGGATGTCCACGATCATGATCGCGATGTTGTCACCGATGATGATCTTCTCGTCTTTTTTGCGGCTGAGTACCAACATGGTCCTGTCCTTGGTCCGAGAGGGTGTTTGCTCGCTGTGAAGTCAAAACTCAATCGTGAGTCTCACGCCGCGGGGTCATCGATTCGATCTCACTGCGAGCAGTCTCCGGTGGATTTCACTGCCCCGCGCGGTTCGCCGAAAAGCTAGGTCGAAGCTTGAGTCCGGCCAGTCCCGACTGAGAAGAATCGCCAGGTTGCGGTTCCGCCTGTAACGGTCGAGCGAACAGTGCCGAACGGCCGGATCAAGACTGGCGTTCGCAAGAGCATCTGGTGGATTAGTCACCCGAAGCGTGAGTGAGGGCGGAGGCATCGCAAGTTCTGATTCTCCGTGGAAGTATCTCGAAACGGGTGCGGCAAATCT
This sequence comes from Planctomycetia bacterium, assembly GCA_043777235.1. Lineage (GTDB taxonomy): Bacteria > Planctomycetota > Planctomycetia > Planctomycetales > Planctomycetaceae > SXKJ01. Next base: position 154 of record JAYVQJ010001122.1, on the reverse strand, counting down.
TCATGACAGAGACAAGCCGTATTGATTGCTTTTTTGAAACGCAGAGTTCGCGGAGGTCAACGCAGGGTTCGCAAAGAGTTTCAGGCTCTCCGCCATTCGTGTTGATCATTGTGGCCAACCAGCCGCAGGGCGCTAGCCCCGGTTTGTTTTCGCT